>NZ_RZSN01000002.1:0-94199 GCF_003997315.1 Mesorhizobium sp. M1A.F.Ca.IN.020.04.1.1 | reverse complement strand
ACTCGAAGTCATGCGCGGCAATCAGGTCGCGTGCCGCAGCGACGATCTCGTCATCGCCGAAGACCGGGCGTCCGACCGCCTCGCCGAGTTCCTTGCGGTTGGGCGTGACCGCCGTCGCCCCGGCATAGCGCGCATAGTCGCGGCCCTTCGGGTCGATCAGCACCGGTTTTCCGGCATCGCGGCAGATCGCGATCAGTTCGGCCGCCACGCCGTCGAGCAGGATGCCCTTGCCGTAGTCGGACAGGATGACGATATCGGCACGCGCAAGGGCAGCCTGGAAATGCTCGACAAGCGTCGTCCGCTCGCCACTGGACAACGGTTTGATTTCCTCCTCGTCGAAACGCAGCACCTGCTGGTTAAGCGCGCTGAAGCGGCTCTTCGACGAGGTCATGCGGTCCTGCCGCTGTGCAAGGCCGTCCGTATCGGCGCCAAGATCGCCGAGCATGCGCATGAGATTGTCGCCGGCCTGGTCGGCGCCGATGACGGACACCGGGATCGCGGCGCCGCCCAGTGAAACGATGTTGGAAACGACATTGCCGGCGCCGCCCAGGGCCACCACCTCGCCCCGCCCATGCAGCACCGGGATCGGCGCTTCAGGCGAGATCCGCTCGATGACGCCGTTGACGAAACGATCGAGGATGAAATCGCCGACCACCAGCACCGTGACCTCGCCGAAGTGGGCGATGGTGCGATGCAAGGGCTCCGGGGAAGGCAGATGGTGCTTGATCATCTCACTGGCACGCGCCGAAAACGACGGTTCTTGATCGGGGTTGCAGCGCCGGAAAACCGGCGCTCTTCATTCTTCGCGATGCCGATATACCGCAATCGGGGCCAGCGCAACGGCGGCCGTATGCGCACGGCCAAGGCGCCGGACGGATCAGCTCTTCTGCAAGGCGACATGGACGCCGAGACCGACAAGCACGGCGCCACCTGCGCGCTGCATAAGGCGCTGCGCGCGACCGGAGCGCCGCAGGCGCGCAATCATCGCGCCGGCGAGAAAGACGCAAACGATGTCGGCCGACGAGAACATCAGGTTGACGACGGTTCCCAGCACCACGAACTGCAGCCAAACCGGCAAGGTCGCCGAGGCATCGATGAACTGCGGCAGGAATGCCATGAAGAAGATTGCTGTCTTGGGATTGAGCACCTCGACCGTGATGCTTTCGAAAAAGGCGCGACGCGCCGATTTTCGCTCGATGGCAGGAAGCGTTCCGTTTCCCTGGATCTTGGCGCGGAACAGCGAAACACCGAGCCAGATCAGGTACAGCGCGCCGACAAGTTTGACCGCCATGTAAAGCGGCGGCACGGCGTGGAACAACACCGACAGTCCGGTTGCGGCGGCAAGGACATGGACATAGCCGCCGAGATGGATGCCGAGCGCCGCCGTCAGCCCCGACCAACGCCCGCGCGCCATGGTCTGCGCGGCGGCATAGAGCATGGCCGGTCCGGGAATGTAGGCGAAGATAGCCGTGGTGACGAAAAAGGCGATAAGCAGTTCGGTCGACGGCATCTTGATTCCTCACGATAGGAGCCGACTGAAGCGGGAGCTTTGCGGCCTCACTGTGGCGACGAACCGGTCTGCCCTGATTTGGCAAGAACACGCGCCATGAACTTGTCATGGTCGACGACCGCGCGCTCGTGGAAACCTTCGCCGATCAATCCATTCTCGTCGCTGCACGATACCTTGAAGCGCAGCTTTCGCCCCTGCACCGCGACAAGCTCGACATCGGCGGTGACGGTCATGCCGACGGGCGTCGCGGCGACATGGCTGACGTCGACATGGGTGCCGACGGTTCTCTCATGGCTGCTCAGGAACGGACGCAATGCCTCGACGCACGCCCATTCGATGAAGCCCACCATGAAGGCGGTGGCGAAAACCGGCGGCATGTCGGCGAAACTCGCAAAGGCCGTTGTCATGGCCGGAACCGTCAGGGAGTCGTCGACCCGCAGGGTTTGAACGTGGTGAAGGCCTGGCTTTAAATCGGATGTCATGGCTGATACCAACGGCAAGAACGCACACCGACGGCTCATGCCACAGCCCTCAATGGCACCATAGCTTGCTTCGATCGAAGACGTACCGTTCGGCGCGCCAGAGCTTATCTCGCGAGCCGTTCTGCCGATCCATCCCTACATTCGTCGTAGCCGATGCTCCACAGCCGGGGACCTTTTATCGACACCTGCTCGCGCCTCCCCTATAAGGGCCGGAATCGGCAACGAAACAAGGCTCACAAGGATGATCATCGTCACGGGCGGCGCCGGCATGATCGGCTCCAACATCGTCGCCGCGCTGAATGCCGAAGGCCATGACGATATCTTGGTCGTCGACGATCTGACCGACGGCCACAAGATCGCCAATCTGGCCGATCTCCGCATTGCTGACTATCTCGACAAGGACGAGCTTCCGGCCCGGCTCGAGGATGGCGGGCTGGGCCGCATCGACGCCGTCTTCCATCAGGGCGCCTGCTCGACCACCACCGAATGGAACGGCAAGTTCATGATGGACGTGAACTACGCTTATTCGAAGCGCCTGCTGCACGCCTGCCTGGCGCTGCGGGTGCCCTTCCTCTATGCCTCCTCGGCTTCGGTCTATGGCGGCGGCAGCGAGTTTCGCGAAGAGCCCGAATTCGAACGGCCACTCAACGTCTACGCCTATTCGAAGAAGCTGTTCGACGACTATGTCCGCCGCAATGTCTTCGACACCGATCACTCGCAGGTGGCCGGCCTGCGCTATTTCAACGTCTACGGGCCGCGCGAGGCGCATAAGGGCGCCATGGCCTCGGTCGCCTTCCATTTGTTCAACCAGGTCGAGCAGGGCCAGAACCCGAAGCTGTTCGGCGCCTATGGCGGGTTCGGCCCCGGCGAGCAGAGCCGCGACTTCATCCATGTCGGCGACGTCGCCGACGTCAATCTGTGGCTATGGAAGCGGGGCTCAAGCGGCATCTTCAACTGCGGCACCGGCCGCGCCCAGCCGTTCCGCGCCATCGCCGAGACGGTAATCGACACGCTCGGCAAGGGTGAGATCGAGTTCATTCCCTTCCCCGAACACCTGAAGGGCAGCTACCAGAGTTTTACCGAGGCGGATATGTCCCGCTTACGCACGGCCGGCTACAATGGCCAATTCCGCACCGTCGAAACCGGCGTCAGAGACTATGTCCAATGGCTGAAAGCCCAACGATCCTCGTGATCGGCCCACGCTGGGTGGGTGACATGGTCATGGCCCAGTGCCTGTTCGCGGCGCTGAAGGAAAAGCATCCGAATGCCGCGATCGACGTGCTCGCGCCGGCTTGGGCAGCGCCCCTGGTCAAGCGCATGCCCGAAATACGCTCCCAGATCGACTTTCCACTGATGCCCGGCACGCTCGAATTCCGCAGCCGCAGGCGCTTCGGCCGCCTGCTGCGCGGCCGCTACGACATGGCCTATGTGCTGCCGGGGAGCTGGAAATCGGCGCTGATCCCGTTCTTCGCCCGAATTCCGCGCCGCGTCGGCCATCTGAGGGAAATGCGCTACGGCCTGCTGACCGACATCGTCCCGCTGCCCGATGCGGTGAAGCGGCGCACGGCACGGGCCTATTTCGGCCTGGCGCGCGGCGGCACTTTTCGCCCGCCGAAGCTCACCGTCGATCTCACCAATCAGGCCGATCTGCTGGCGCGGTTCGGGCTCAGCGCAAAAGAATTCGTCACCCTGTTGCCGGGCGCCGAGTTCGGCCCGGCAAAGCGCTGGCCGAGCGAATACTATGCCGAGCTAGCCCGCGGGATGATGGCAAAAGGCCTGGGCGTCGCCTTGCTCGGCTCGAAGAACGACGCTGAGGTTACCGGCGAGATCGCGAGGCTTGCGCCGGGCGCCGTCGACCTTGCCGGCAGGACGAAGCTGGAGGATGCCATCGACCTGATCGCCGCGGCGAAGCTAGCCGTCTCGAACGACAGCGGGCTTATGCATGTGGCCGCCGCCGTCGACACGCCAATCGTCGCCGTCTATGGCTCGACCTCGCCCGAAAACACGCCGCCGCTGACCGATCGTTCGGAACTGATCTGGCTGCACCTCTCCTGCTCGCCCTGCCACAGCAAGGTCTGCCCGCTCGGCCATCTCAACTGCCTTAAGACGCTCGATGTCGCGCGGGTCGCCGCCGCCGCCGACCGGTTGCTTGAAATTCCTGCGACCGCATGAGGGTTCTCATCGTCAAGACATCATCGATGGGCGATGTCATCCACACCTTCCCGGCCGTCGAGGACGCGCTCCGCAATCGCCCGGACATAAGCTTCGACTGGTGCGTGGAAGAGGCCTTTGCCGCCGTCGTCGCCTTGCATCCGGCGATCGGAACCATCCACAAGGTGGCGCTCCGGCGCTGGCGCAAGAAGCCGTTCGACGGCGGCACATGGCGCGAGATGGCCGGCCTGCGACGTGCGCTTCGCTCGCGCCGCTATGACCTGGTTATCGATGCACAGGGGCTGTTGAAATCGGCCGTGGTCGCCAAGCAATCCGGCGCGCCGATCGCCGGCTTCGACCGCTCCAGCGCCCGCGAGCCCTCGGCGACGCTGCTTTACGAGCGCAAATACGCCGTGCCGCGCGAGTTGCACGCCATCGAGCGCACCAGACGCCTGTTCGGCCTGGCGCTGGGGTATCAGGCGGACCTCTCGACGCTCAGCTCCGGCATAGTGCCGCCGGCAGGCGGACTTTCCGGCGTCGAAGGTAAAACGGCTTTCCTGCTGCACGGCACCAGCCGCGAAGACAAGAAATGGCCGGTCGAAGACTGGGTCGAGACTGCGCGCCGATTGGTGTCGCAGCAATTTACACCGATCGTCACCTGGTCGAACGAAGCGGAGAAGCGTGTTGCCGAGGCGATCGCCGGCGCCGTGCCGGAAACGGTGCTGGTTCCGAAATCGCCGCTAGCGGATGTCGCTGCGATCCTCGGCCGGTCGACGCTCGTCATCGGCGCCGACACCGGCCTCACCCATCTCGCCAGCGCTTTCGGCCTGCCGACCGTCGCCATATTCCTGGCGACGGAGCCCGGCCTGACCGGCCCGCGCGGGCCCTATTCATCGACACTGCTGGCGCCCGCCGGCGGCAAAGTTACGCCGGCCGAAGTTATGGCTGAAGCGGAGCGGCTGCTGGCGCTTAGATCGGAAACGCCAGTCTAGGCCTCAAATAAATTGCACCTGGACGATCTCGTAACCCCGTGCGCCGCCCGGAGCGTTGACCTCGATGGCATCGCCGACTTCCTTGCCGATCAACGCGCGCGCGATCGGCGAGGAGATCGAGATACGGCCGGACTTCACGTCCGCTTCCTGGTCGCCGACGATCTGATAGGTTTTCTTTTCCTCGGTGTCCTCGTCGACCAGCACGACCGTGGCGCCGAACTTCACCTTGTCGCCGCTGAGCTTCGAAACGTCGATCACCTCGGCGCGCGCGATCAGGTCCTCGAGCTCGTTGATACGGCCCTCATTATGGCTCTGCGACTCTTTAGCCGCATGGTACTCGGCATTCTCGGACAGGTCGCCATGCGAGCGCGCTTCGGAGATCGCCTCGATGATGCGTGGACGCTCTTCCTGCTGGCGCCAGCGCAGTTCTTCCTTCAATGACGCGAACCCCTCGCCTGTCATCGGGACCTTGATCATGATGCCTGACCTTTCCTGCCACCACCCCCGCTTTTCGGGAATAGCCTTGTCGTTGGGTACAAAAAGAAAACGGTCCGGCAGCCTCGGGCTAACGGAACCGTTTCACCACAATTTCCCTGAATATAGCGATCTCCGCGCGATTTTCACGCTCAAAAATGAAGTTCAGTAAAATCACCACCGCTTTCGCAAGGCCATCCGGCGCTAAATCCGCAATGCCGCCAGCAAAAACCGGCTGCGATTGCTCGCAGCCGGCTTCGAAAAGCATCTGAGAAGAATCAGCTCCTCAGGAAACGTTCGATCTGCTCTGACAACATGCCGTATTCGCGCGAGCCTTTGCCGGTCCGCTTCTCGATTTCCTTGAGCTGCTCCTGCGCGCCGGCAAGATCGCCGATTTGCAGATGGGCCTCGCCGAGATATTCGCGCACCAGCGTGTAGTCGGGGTCGATGCGCAGCGCTTCCTCGTAATAGCCGAGGCCGACCGTGACACGGCCGGAATGGCGATGCGAATAGCCGAGATAGTTGAGAATGCGCGGATCCTGCTTGTTGGCGGCGAGCGTCAGCACCGAGATCGCCTCGTCGTAGCGCCCGGCCATCGCCAGATCGTGGCCTGCCTCGTAGATGCTGTCGTCATCCAGCATGCCGTACTGCGGCACAACGCATTTCTTCTTCTTCTTGTCCCAGACCTGACCCTTCTTGCATTGGGTGGTGGTCTGGCCGCCGCTGCCACCGCCACCGCCGCCCTCGCCGGCGGTGAATGCAGGCGCCGCGAACAGCGGCAGGCTAACGGCAGCAGCCAAGACCTGAACAAGCAAACGTCTGCGCATCGGAGCCTCCTTGAGCGTGACAACGGCAGATTAACGCCGCTTCGATGCGGTTTCATCCCGAAAACCTGTCAAAAGCCAAACTATTTGGAGGTCAGGCAGCGCATCGCCTCTGCGAACGGATGTGACGCGGGCCGCAAATCCGCTATCATCAGTCGAGCGCACGACGAGGAGAAAGGCCAGTGCAGCAGCGCCTCGAGAAGGAATGGGAGCTTTCCATCGACCCGGATACCGTGCGCCTGTTCATCCTGAAGGCCAAGGCGCTGAGCGCAGCCGTCAACGAGGACTACGACGACGGCGCCGAGCACGAGGTCGAGTTCGATGGCGACAGGCACGACAATCATCATCACGACGGCCTTGTCGAGGAGGCATCGGAAGACCTCACCGAGGAGGAATTCCGCGAGCTGATCAACGACCTCAACGTCGATGAAGCGGCCGAGCTGGTAGCGTTGGCCTGGGTGGGCCGCGGCGACTACGAAGCTTCCGAATGGGTCGACGCGGTGGCGGCCGCGCGCGAGCGCGCCAACAAGCGCACCGCAAAGTACCTGCTCGGACTGCCGCAGCTCGCCGATTGGCTGGAGGAAGGCCTGGAGGCGATCGGCGCGTAACGAACCGGTAACCGATTTTGATCGCAGCGCCGCAGCGTCCAAGGCAACCTTGCGATGCCGGGCCCGTTTCCGGCCGATGGCGAGGCTGAGCTTTTACGGATTTTGCAGACTGGCGCTGCCTTTGGCGGCGGGGATTTTGCTGGTCACGCCGGCCGATGCCAAGCATCGTCACAGGCAGCCGCTGACACCGCGCATGGAGCAGCCGTTGACGCAGCGGGCGGATCAACCACTGCGGCCGAGGAGCAAGCACCGCGTGAGACCGCGCGGCAAGCAGCAAGTCGCGCCAAAGCTGGCGCAACAGCAAACGCAGGACCAGCCGATCTTGCCCGCCGATGCTCTGGTGCCAGAACCACGGCCCGCGGAAGCGCAAAAGGCCGGCACCGCAACGCTGGAAGAGCAGAAGGCTGCCGGTCCAAAGGACGCTGACGCATCTGACCCGATCAATCAGGAAAAGTCTCGTGAGGGAAAGCGGCAGCATCCCGAGCCTTCGGCCACCGAGCCGTCAACCGACACGGAAGGCGAACCTGAGGCGCCGTCTGCGGTGCCGATTCCGACGCAACGACCCGACATCGCGGAACCGAAGCCGCCCGCTGCCGCACCGAAGCCACCTGAAAAGCCGGCTGATACCCACGACAACAAAATACTGCCCGATCCGCGCTCCGCTGAGCTGCCAGCCGACAAGATGCCGGCGGAGGAGGTTGCCTGCCGTGAGCGCCTCAAGACGCTCGGCGTCGAATTCGAGGAGCACAAGGCCGAGCACGACGCCGAGATCGGCTGCTCCATTCCCTATCCCATCGTCATGAAAACATTAGGAAAATCGATCAGTATAGGCGCCGGAGCCGAACTCAACTGCCAAATGGCGGAGGCTGCGGCACGATTTGCCGTCGAAGTCATCCAACCCGCCGCGAAGGCCGAATTTGGCGCCGATCTCAAATCGATCGGCCAGGCCTCCGCCTTTGTTTGCCGCCCGCGCAACGGTGGTGGAAAGCTTTCGGAGCACGCCTTCGGCAATGCGCTGGACATCGCGTCCTTCACACTCTCCGACGGCAGGACGATCGAGGTCGGCCCGGTGCCGCCCGAAAAAGATGCAAACTTCCTGAACACGATCCGCAAGGCCGCCTGCGGGCCGTTCAAGACGGTGCTCGGCCCAGGCAGCGATCCGGACCACGCGCTGCACTTCCACTTCGACCTCGAGCCGAGACGAAATGGCGGAACGTTCTGCCAATGAGTGGGTGCGAAGAACAGATGCCGCAATTCGGCCCCAGGCGTGAATGCCGGCGCTGATCTTTCCTTTACTCTTGCCGACTAGACTTGTGCCATCCGGGGACAGGATGCCTTTCGATGGCCGCAATATTTGGCGCCAGCCTCGCCTTGGCGCGACTAAGCACTCGTGCGCGCTCCGTTGCCGTCAGAATGACAACGGGGCTCGCAATCACAGCGGTCTCGGCCTGCACCACCGGCGATGTCTTTTCGCTGCAGCCGGCCGTCGACGTCGGCAGCCAGACCTCCGCCATGCCCGAGGCTCCGCAATATTCCGGCATGCAGAGGCTTGTTCCGTCCGATCCCTACCTGACCCAGGCAGCCTATCCGCGCATGGATGAGCCCTTGTCTTCGCCCGAGCAGATGCCGGCCGGCGAGATCGACTGCCGCAATGAACTGAAACGGCTTGGCGTCGTTTACCAGGACATCCAGCCTATCCACGAAGGCCAGTGCGGCATCGACTTCCCGGTGAAAGTTTCAGCCATCGGCAGCGTCGAGATGAAACCGGCAGCGACACTGACCTGCAACATGGCCGCGACCTTCGCCGCCTGGACCAGGAACGAGCTCGTGCCGGCAGCCCGCTGGCGCTATTTCTCCGGCGTCAGGGCGATCCACCAGGGCTCGAGCTATTCGTGCCGCAAGATCGCCGGCGAGGGCGTCTTGTCGGAGCACGGCAAGGGCAATGCGCTCGACGTCATGAGCATCGAGCTCAACAATGGCAACGACATCGACGTTCGCAAGCCTGGCCTGTTTGCGTTCCGCACCCGCGGCTTCCTCAACAATGTTCGCGCCGACGGCTGCCAATATTTCAACACGGTCCTCGGCCCGGGCTACAATTACGACCACCGCAACCACTTTCACTTCGACGTCAAGAATCGCAGGAACGGCTACCGCGCCTGCCGCTGACCTTCGGCCTACTGCCCAACCGGCCCAACACCGCATAGAGTGGCCGGGCACAGGCTTGGGAGTGGTCTCTCGTGGGTGAGCGAAGCCTTAGGCGACGCGCGGCGATCTGGCTGGCGGCTTTCTGTGCTTTCTATCTTGGCTTTGCCTACCTTGCCGCGCCGGAATTCTGGACCTGGCGGGAGCACGGCTTCCGCACGCAGCGCTTCGAGATGGTGACGCATACGCCGCAGGGCATTCCCGGCGACCCGATCAATGTCGGACTTGTCGGCACCGAGAAGGAGGTGGTCCACGCTTTTGCCGTGGCCGGCTGAGACACGGCCGACGCCGTCACGCTCAGGACAGCGATCGACATCGGCGAGAGCGTCCTGTTCTCCCGACCCTATCCCGATGCGCCGATCAGCCGCCTGCTGTTTGAAGGCCGCGCCCAGGACCTCGCTTTCGAAAAGCCCGTCGGCGACAGCGCCGACCGGCGCCACCACGTCCGCTTCTGGCAGACAAATACCGTCGGCGACGACGGCCGCCCGCTCTGGCTGGGCGCTGCCAGCTTCGACCGCGGCGTCGGCCTGAGCCACGACACCGGTGCCATCACCCATCATATCGGCCCGGACATCGACGCCGAGCGCAACTTGCTGATCGGCGACCTCAGCACCGCAGGCATGCTGATATCGACCGACGAGATCCCGGGGATCGGCGCGACGAAAAACGGCAGGAACGGCGGCGGCGATCCCTATTTCACCGACGGTATGGCGGTGGTTGGCGTGTTGAAGCGATTGCCCTAGCGCATCCGGCATTCTCGAAGCGGCAAACGGCGCAATTCGAAAAACGCCCAACCCGCTATTTTCGAATGCACCGCAGCAATGCTATTGACGCCGCATGCTATACGTCGAAATCGCCGTTGTGGCCGCCCTCATCCTGGTGAACGGCCTTTTGGCCATGTCGGAGCTGGCTATCGTCTCGTCGCGCCCGGCCCGCCTCAAGGCGATGATCGACCGCAATGTCAGGGGTGCCGGCCGCGCGCTGGCCCTCGGCTCCAACCCCGGCAAGTTTCTGTCCTCGGTGCAGATCGGCATCACCCTGGTCGGCGTCCTTTCCGGCGCCTTTTCCGGTGCCACGCTCGGCGAGCGACTGGCTCAATACTTGGCCTCGACCGGCATCCGCGAGAACATCGCCGACCCCATCGGCGTCGGCATTGTCGTCGCGGTCATCACCTACGCCTCGCTGATCGTCGGCGAGCTCGTGCCGAAGCAGATCGCGCTCAGGGATCCTGAGCGCGTCGCAGTCCGCGCCGCGCCGGCGATGACCATTCTCGCCAAGGTATCGGCGCCGCTCGTCTTTCTGCTCGACATTTCCGGCCGCGCGGTTTTGTGGTTGCTCGGCCAGGCCGGCGAGGCGGAAGAGAAGGTCACGGACGAGGAGATCAAGATGCTGGTCGCCGAGGCCGAGCATCACGGCACCATCGAATCCGACGAGCGCCGCATGATCGCCGGCGTCATGCGCCTTGGCGACCGCGCCGTGCGCGCCGTGATGACGCCGCGCACCGAGGTCGACTGGATCAACCTGCAATCCGACGAGGCGGCCATCAAGCGGCTTCTGATGGAGAGCCAGCATTCGCGCCTGCCTGCGGGCGACGGCAATGTCGATGCCATGATAGGGGTCATCCAGACGCGCGACGTGCTGGCCGCCCTTCTTGCCGGCAGGGTGTTGGATCCGCGCCAGCATGTGCGCACCGCGCCAATCGTCCATGATCAGGCCGACGCACTCGACGTGCTGCAAAGGCTGCGGGAATCGGACGTCCCCATGGCGCTCGTCCATGACGAATACGGCCATTTCGAAGGCATCGTCACGCCGGCCGACATCCTGGAAGCGATCACCGGCGTCTTCCGCTCGGACCTCGACGCCGGCGAGGAAGAGAACGCGGTCAAACGCGAGGACGGCTCATGGCTGCTTGCCGGCTACATGCAGGCTGACGAGATGGCCGAGGTGCTGGGCATCGACTTGCCGGAGAACCGCGACTACGAGACGGTGGCCGGCTATGTGCTGTCGCATCTGCACCACCTTCCCGCTACCGGCGAATGCGTGGACGCGCAAGGCTGGCGCTTCGAGGTGGTCGACCTCGACGGCCGGCGTATCGACAAGCTGATCGCCACCCGCCTGCCCGACGGCCACCGTCCGATGGCGCGCCGATAGCGAGCCTGGATCTGCCGGGTTTTCCCAACGTCCATTCAGGCCAGTTCCTTGCGAAGAAAGACGCGGGCCTGCCCATCGAACCCGAACGGAACGCGGCCGAACTCCACATAACCGTGGCGGATGTAGAATCCAGGCGCCTGAAAGCTGCCTGTCTCCACGACGGCGCGTCTGCAGCCCCGCGCCTTTGCCTCTTCTTCGACGGCGGCGAGCAGCTGCCCCCCGTAAGACAGACCGCGCAAATGCGCGGGCACGAAAAACATGTCCAAGAACAGAAGACCGAATTCGGTCCTTCCCCATAGGCCGCCCAAAGCTTTGCCCGAGCCATCACACAATATGGCACCTATGGGAATGCGGTCGTCCGTCCCTGTGATGGCGACGTTATAGCGGTAGAGCGCCGCGGCGGCCTCGGCTTTCGCGGCTTCGTCCGCAGACAGGATAATCGGGAATTCTTGAGTCATGCGGATTTGCACCTGCCCTGAACATGGCGAAAACGGATGAACTTCCAGCTTCGGCCGGCGTTCCGGAGAATGCTCGTCAACCTCTTCGTGTTCGGAACCTTGAAGAGAGGGTTTCCTCTTCACAAGGCGGGTTTGTCCGGGGCCGCGTGCATCGGTGCCTGCAGGACCCGTGAGCGTTTCCCGATGCTGATTGCCGGACCTCGCTTCGCTCCGATGATGTTCAATGAACCGGGTCTCGGCTTCCACGTCAGGGGCGAGCTCTACGCGGTCGACGACCGGGCCCTGGCCGGGCTTGACCGGATCGAATCCGTTGGCAAGCCCGGCAACCTGCGCGTCCCGATCGAGGTTGAGCCCATTGAAGGCGGTCCGCATGTCCTGGCGCAGGCTTACATGAAATCCCGCCGTCTCGCGGATCCCGTCCATTCGGGATATCTGGATTTCTACGACGATCGGCGTTTCAAACTTCACGCGAACGCCTAAGGCTGCGCCCGAAGGATGCCCAATTGAGATCCGACTTTCTCCAGTATGTCTGACATAAAAGCGGCAACAGAGCGAAATCCTTGAGCGATCCTCTGTCGAACGACCGAGGCTTCCGCAAATAAAAGGGGCGGCGCAAGCGCCGCCCTTAGATGATATTTTGGGAGGATGAAGCGGCTTAAGCCGCCTGGGCTTCACTGGCGATCGCGTCGGCGGCGCGCGCCGCCTTCAGCACCTTCGCCCACCAGGCAACGTCATTGATGAGCGCCGCCGCCGCCTGGTTCAGATGTTCGATCTCTTCCAGCTTCTTGTCGCCCTGGCGGACCGCAAGGAAATCGCCCCAGGCGATGTGCACTGCCGACTTGACCGGCGCCATTTGTAGCTCGACGGCGATCAGGCGAAGCTGCTCGACGGCGCGCGCGCCGCCGACGCTGCCATAGCCGACGAAACCAGCCGGCTTCTTGTTCCATTCATTGGCGGCGTAATCGATGGCGTTCTTCAAGACGGCGGTCGGCGCGTGATTGTATTCGGCCGCGGTGAAGATGAAGCCGTCGAACTCGGCGACCTTCTTCTGCCAGCGCTGCGCCACCTCGTTCTGCGACGGCGCCCAGGCCGAGGATGCGACCTCATCGAAGAACGGCAGCGGCCAGTCGCGCAAATCAACGACTTCGACGTCGATATCGGCATGCGTCTTGGCAATCTTGGCGATCCACTGCGTCGGGACGTCGGCGAAGCGGGCGGCGCGCGTCGAACCGACGACAATGGCGATTTTGGGTTTGGACATAAGCGGGCTCTCCTTGCGGGGGAATTTCGGTATCGTTTGGATACCGGCGCTATATGTGATACTGACAAAGTGGCGCGCAAGGAGGCACATTTTTGTTACCGAGGCACCCGTACAACACTGAGGACTGCCGGGCCGTATCGGAAATCCTGCAACGGGTCGGCGACAAATGGACCGTTCTGGTGGTCGGCAAGCTGGGCGGCGGACCGATGCGCTTCAATGAATTGCGCACGGCCGTCGGCGGCATCTCACAAAAGATGCTGACCATCACCTTGCGCGGTCTGGAGCGCGACGGCTTTGTCACGCGCAAGGTTTTCCCGACCATTCCGCCGCGCGTCGATTACGAGCTGACCGAGCTCGGCCACGAGTTGCTGGTGCCGGTTGGCGCGCTCGGCGAATGGGCACGAAAGAATACCAATCGAGTACGCGCGGCGCGCGCGAAATTCGATGGCGAGCATCCCTGAAGGCCTTGAAGCGCAACGTGTTGCGAGCATCGCTCCGCAGCGTTGCTGACTGCGCAAGGAGTCTGCAGTTGTGTCTTTTTGACTTGTCGTATTCGAGGGCACATCAACCTTGATGCCCGCCCGACCCTGACGGCTTTGGTCGCGCCTGAGAGGAGCACTCAGGCTTTTGACGTGGTACTGCCACGGGGCGCCAAGGAGCAGACTGCGCACATCGCTCCCTGACTCTGCTCCGCCCCGAAACCATGCACCCACGCGGTGCGCGGGAGCTCTTTTTTCACTTCTGCATAGGCAGTTATGCCGAGCAAGCAGGTAAGTGCGAGAAGGGCTGCCACGAGCCAGCCGTTCAGCATATGTTGACGCATTGTCTTTCCTCCAGCGGCACGCACCGTCGGGCGCGGAAGCAACCATCGGATGTCGCCGGACGCACGTCCCGCGCAAGAGTTGTTACAAATTTGCCTGGCCGGAAAAGCGTTCGCCGTCAGCTTTCGGCTGGGATCGGTTTCGGCTTGCCGTCGCCGTCGAGCGCCACCATGACGAAATCGGCATGGGTGACCTTCTCCATCAGGTCGGTGAGATAGCGCTGCGCCCAGGCCTCGACCTTGAGCGTCATCGAGGTGCGGCCGACGCGTTCAACATGGGTGTAGATGCAGAGCGTGTCGCCGATCTTCATCGGCTTGGCGAAGGACATCTCCTTGACCGCCGCCGTCACCACGCGACCCTTGGCGCGCTCGGCCGCGCGGATGCCGCAGGCTAGGTCCATCTGCGCCATCACCCAGCCGCCAAAAATGTCGCCGGCGGCATTGGCATCCGACGGCATGGCGAGCGTCCTCAATGTCAGGTCGCCGAGCGGCTTTCCGTCTGCGTAGTGCACCATGAGGGGTCCTCCAGCCGCTGCTTCCTGAAGCCGTACCAACGCCATCACGATGTCGCAAGCTTTGCTGAAGGCGAAAGCGGCGCCGCCGCCCGGTCGCTTTTTTCACAAGCCATGCCGGAAGCCCCGGCGACGACGTGAGCCGGCAATGTCTAGGGTAAGCCGGATCTCGGAGCCCGCCCGCGCATCATGCAGACTTATGATTTCATTATTGTCGGCTCCGGCTCGGCCGGTTCGGTAGTCGCGGAAAGGCTCTCGGCTTCCGGCCGCTTTTCGGTACTGGTGCTGGAGGCAGGCGGAACCGACCGCCGTTTCTATGTCCAGATGCCGCTCGGCTACGGGAAGACCTTCTTCGATCCGGCCGTCAACTGGAACTACAAGGCCGATCCCGATCCTGGCCTCGGCAACAATGTCGACCACTGGCCGCGCGGCAAGCTGCTCGGCGGCTCGAGCTCGATCAACGCCATGGTCTTCATTCGCGGCGCGCGCGAGGACTTCGATGCCTGGGCCGCCGCCGGCAATGCGGGCTGGAGCTTTGACGACCTGCTCCCCGCTTTCAAAGCGTTGGAGGACAACGAGGCCGGCGCCGACCAATGGCGCGGGGTCGGCGGCCCCTTGCACATCACCGATTGCTCGAATGCGGTGCATCCGCTGACCAAGCGCTATCTGGCGGCCGCCCAGCAGGCCGGACTGCCGTTAAATCCGGATTTTAACGGCGCCTCCCAGGAGGGCGTCGGCGTCTACCAGATCACCACCAGGAACGGCCGCCGCATGTCCGCCGCCCGCGCCTTCCTGCGCCCGGCGATGAAGCGCAACAATGTGCGCGTCGAGACCAACGCGCTGGCGACGAAAATCCTGTTCGAGGGCAAGCGCGCCGTCGGCGTCGAGTACCAGCAAAACGGCGAAACCAAGAGGGTCCGCGCGGGCCGCGAGGTGATCCTCTCCGGCGGCTCGGTCAACTCGCCGCAACTGCTGCAGCTCTCTGGTGTGGGCCCGTCGGCGCTGCTCGGCGATCTCGGCATCCCGGTCGTCCACGCCAACGACAATGTCGGGGCCAACCTGCAAGACCATGTCGGCATCAACTACACCTTCAAGGGCAAGCTGCCGACGCTGAACCAGATCCTGCGGCCATGGTGGG
This sequence comes from Mesorhizobium sp. M1A.F.Ca.IN.020.04.1.1, assembly GCF_003997315.1. Lineage (NCBI taxonomy): Bacteria > Pseudomonadati > Pseudomonadota > Alphaproteobacteria > Hyphomicrobiales > Phyllobacteriaceae > Mesorhizobium > Mesorhizobium sp. M1A.F.Ca.IN.020.04.1.1. Next base: position 78,616 of record NZ_RZSN01000002.1, on the reverse strand, counting down.
GCAAGCTGCTGGTGGGCATGCAGTACATCCTGCTGCGTTCCGGTCCGCTGTCGTTGTCGATGAACAATGCCGGCGGTTTCTTCCGCACCGACCCGTCGATGGCGCGGCCGAACATGCAGCTCTATTTCCAGGCCTTCTCGACCGTCATCCCCAAGAGCGGCGAGCGCCCGATCCTGACGCCCGATCCGTGGCCGGGCTTCTCCATCGGCCTTTCCAATTGCCGGCCGTCGAGTCGCGGCGAGATCATGATCCGCTCGAAGGATCCGCGCGACTATCCGAAGATCACGGCGAACGCCTATTCGACCAACGCCGATGTCGACGAGATGCTGGCGGCGGTGAAGTTCGTGCGCAAGATCGCCTCGATGCCGGCGATGGCCGAGATCATCGAGGAAGAAGTTTTGCCTGGTCCGTCAATTACTTCCGATGCCGATCTGATTCAGGATTTCAGGAAGCGCTCGGGCACCGTCTACCATCCCGTCTCGACCTGTCGCATGGGTCCGGACGCTTCGCGCGCCGTCGTCGATCCCCGGCTTCGGGTGCATGGGCTCGAGGGCTTGCGTGTGATCGACGCATCGATCTTTCCCGACAACATCACGGGCAACACCAACGCCGCCGCAATCCTCACCGGATGGAAAGGCGCCGAGCGGGTTCTGGAGGATCAGAAATGAAAGTCACCGACGTCAAGACCTGGGTTGTCGGCAACCCGCCGCCCGGCATCGGCGGCAAGTATTTCATCTTCGTCAAGCTCACCACCGATGGCGGCGTGGTCGGCTATGGCGAGGCCTACAACGCCACCTTCTCGGCGCATGTCACTGCCAAGATGATCGAGGATATGGCCGAGCGCTACCTCATCGGCCGCGATCCGCACGATATCGAGAACCTCTTCCGCCGCGTCTATTCCTCTGGCTTCACCCAGCGTCCCGACGTTTCGGGGATGGGCTGCTTTTCGGCACTCGAAATGGCCTGCTGGGACATCATCGGCAAGGAGGCCGGCAAGCCGGCCTACAAGCTGCTCGGCGGCCAGGTGCACGAGACGCTGCGCTCCTACACCTATCTCTATCCGCACACCGGCAGCGTCCATTCGGAAGACGCCCGCGGCCAGAACGTCTACAACGATCCCGACATGGCCGCGGCCTGCGCTCTGGAATATGTCGAGCAGGGATTTAACGCCGTCAAGCTCGACCCGGCCGGGCCTTACACGGCCTATGACGGCCATCAGCCGCGCCTGATCGACATCGACCTCTCGGCGCGCATGATCAAGGCGATCCGCGAGGCGGTAGGCACCAGGGCGGACATCCTGTTCGGAACCCATGGCCAGTTCACCGCCTCCGGTGCGCTTCGTATGGCCCGTGCAATCGAGCCCTACGATCCGCTGTGGTTCGAGGAGCCGGTGCCGCCGGACATGCCCGAGGTGATGGCGCAGGTCGCTCGCGGCACCTCGATTCCTATCGCCACCGGCGAGCGGCTGACGACAAAATTCGAATTCGCGCGCGTCATCGAGAACCGCGCCGCGACCATCCTGCAGCCGGATCTCGGCCGCTCCGGCGGCATTCTCGAAACCAAGAAGATCGCCGCCATGGCCGAGGCCTACCACATCCAGGTGGCGCCGCATTGCTATTGCGGGCCGATCGTCGGCGCCGCCAACATCCAGCTTGCGGTGACTCTGCCCAACTTCCTCATCCTGGAATCGTTGAAGCAGTGGGACGGTTTTCACGCCACGCTGCTCAAGAAGAAGATCGAATGGCAGGATGGCCACGTCATCCCATCGAAGGAGCCAGGCCTCGGTGTCGAGCTCAACGAGGAAGTCTGCGAGGCGCACCCCTATAGCGGCAAGGACCTGCATCTGCAGATGATGCAGACGCCGCTGATGCCGTGACGGCGCGCCTCGCCTACGCCTTCATCGGCCTTGGTCATCTCGGCGGCAACCTTGCCGCCAGCCTGCTGCGCCACGGCTTCGCTGTTGCCGTTTTCGACCGTGACCCAGCGGCGGTTGCGCGTTTGGTCGCGCTCGGCGCAACGGCGGCGGCGAGCCCGGCCGATGCCGCGACCCGCGCCGGCAATGCGATCACCTGCCTGCCCTCGCCGAAAGTGAGCGAAGCTGTGCTCGCCGGTTCTGACGGATTGCTGGACGGCCTGGCCGCCGGCGGCACCTGGATCGAAATGTCGACCAATGGCCGTGACGAGATCCTGCGGCTGGCCGCACTTGCTTCGGCGAAAGGTATCGAGACGCTGGAATGTCCGGTCACCGGCGGCGTGCACCTGGCGGCGGCAGGAAAGATCACCGCGCTGGTCGGCGGGGACGCCGCGCTCTACGAGCGCCACCGGCCGGCGATTCAGGCAATGTGCGCCAAATCGTTCCTGATGGGACCGGTCGGCTCGGGGGCGGTGATCAAGGTCATCACCAACATGCTGGCCTTCATCCATCTGGTCGCCGCCGGCGAGGCATTGATGCTCGCCAACCAGGGCGGGCTCGACCTCGCCCAGGCCTATCACGCCATCGTCGCGTCTTCCGGCAACAGCTTCGTCCACGAGACCGAAAGCCAGCTCATCCTGAACGGCTCCTACGACATCGGCTTCACCATGGACCTGGCTTTGAAGGATCTCGGTTTCGCGTTGGGCATGGCCAGGGATTTTCGCGTGCCGCTGCAACTGGCACCACTCGTCAACCAGATTTTCGAGGTCGGCACGCAGAAGTATGGCGGTGGCGCCTGGTCGACCCAGATCGTCAAGCTTCTGGAGGATGCGGTCGGCACGGAGCTTCGCGCGCCAGGCTTCCCGGCCAAGCTTGAACTGTAATCCTCCAAAACTTTAGCCAGCTATTTCAATCGCCTAATCACACCGGCGGAATCAAACCTTCAGGCAGGCGATTCAACACCTGAGCGTCAATGCGCCGGGCAATATCTCGAAAGTTGCCGGAATCCGACCTGGCGACTCGCCGTCTATGTCGACTAGCGCTCCGTTCTTCTCAACGTCGCCTAGCGGTTCGACCAGCACCTTGCGACCGCGCAGGATGGTGATCGCCGGATGGTTGCGGTGGCGCCCGCCATAGAGGAGACGGATGTCGCGGATCAGCCCAAGCTTGCCGGCGGCGCGCAGGATGACGACATCGAACTGGCCGTCGGACAGATCGGCGTCCGGCGCAATCATCATGCCGCCACCGAAGAATTTCCCGTTGGCTACCGCCACCAGCGCCATGCGCGCCTCGACCGGCTCGCCGTCGTCTATGGTGATCCTGACCTCCTGGAAGCGATAGCGGATGAATTCCAGCACTGTGCGCCAGAAGAAAAGCGCTTTGGCCGAGACCCTGCCCTTGCGCTTGTCCGCATTGACCGCGCGATCGGTGGCGCCGGAGAGGCCGAGGCTGGCGATGTTGATGAAGTGACGGCTGGCGAGCGCGCCGTGGTCGTCGATGTAGCAGACGCGGCCGGCATCGACCTTGCGCGCGCCGGCGCCGGCGATACGCGCCAGTGCTTCCTCGATTTCGTCGGGCAGGCCGAGCCCTCTGGCGAAATCGATACCGGTGCCGCAGGGCAAAAGGCCGAGCGCGCTGGTCCGGCCGGTCTCATGCTCTGCCTGCAGCAGCCCGTCCGCCACCTCGCTGGCGGTGCCGTCGCCGCCGGCCGCGATCACCAGATCGCACCCGCTGGCCGCGAGGTCGATTGCCAATCGCTCGGCGTCGCCGCTGGTCTGCGTCTCGCGCAGCTCGAAATCGCCGAAATGCCTCTTGAGCGATGCGGCGGCTTCGGACCAATGCCGCTTGAGCTTGCCCCCTCCCGCTATCGGATTGAGAACCACCCCGACCTTCAACCTGATCTCCCCCGAGGCATATTGCGTGGAAGCGCAAGGCGACTCGGCTGATGCAGCGCCACAGCACTTTGCCGGCATTCAAACGCGGGCCGACTGGCGGGGCAAGGCTCATCGTCGAAAGGACCGCGGAAAATGGGGACAGGCTGTCTAAGGCGTTCGGCCCGCAAATTCCGAGACTTGTCGCATCGGTCCCCGATAATCCCGCTATCCACAGGTCCGCGTCTATTCCGCAAATTCCTTACCCGGCATACATTGAACCCATCTCAGGCGGCTACCGAACGCCCCGGCCGAAAGGCAGAAGCGCAAGGCGGATTTCCTGAGGCCCGTACGGCCCAGAACGAGAGCAGGTTCGCCTGCTGGAGGGACGGATGCCGAGACCTACGGGTGCCGCGGAAAGCGTGCGAACGCCGACGGCGGACCGATGCTGCCATGAAGGCGGGTGAAACCTTCGATGGTGCGCCGGCAAAGCCTGCAAGGGTGGAGATCGGCGTGGTCTGGAACGGACGCTGCCTTCGGGTGGCGACTGGCAGGACCGTCAAAATCAAGGCCGGCCTGGCGCGACGACTTTACGGAAGTTGCTGCCGTAACCGGTTCCTGATCTGACAGGGAGGCGCTGGGAGCAATCCCAGCGCCGACTTCTTTTGGGCTGCCCCTTCACCGGCCCTTTTCCCAGCGTCCTGCACCGCCCCAGCATCTGCCACTGATGCTTCCCCGCCACAGTCGCAAGCCAAGCAACGCGCCGACACGCTGAATTCACAATCGCGGCCAAATCCCGCCTTGTTCCCCGGCGATTGATCGCCTGGGAACGAAGTTCAAAGGGACAAGACCGTGATCAAGACCGCCCTTGTCGCCATGACCATTGTCGGCTGCGACTGCGACGCCAAGCTCTGCGAGTATATCGGCGAGACTCCCGCCAAATGGGCGACGATTGCCGACTGCGAAGCGGCGATGAAGAGCCAGATGCTGCATCAGCGCAATTTCAATTATCCGCTGGTTTCCGGCATCTGCCGCACCAAAGGGTCGGCATCGACTTCGGAGCTCGCAGCCAAAGCGTCGAGGCCGGAGCTGAGGCCGCCGAACAGCGTCGTCGAACCCATTGCCCCATTGCCGCCCGAGCTCAGCCGTCGGCCGAGCGTTCCGGTCGGCACGACGGTGACGGCGAGCGAGACGGAAGCCGCGCGGCCTGTTGCCTTCGAGGCCGCGGTCGACGGCGGCAGCGCCGTGCTCTATCGCACCAAGGCTGGTTATGCCGTGGTCAAGACCGATCTCGGCCGCGCGGCCAACGCGACGGTGGACATGGCAAAGCGATCGGCGAACTGGCTGGCGGGACTGGTGCCGAGCGGGCTGTAATCCAGCACCGGAAGCGCACGAAACCGGTATTCCAGGCACTTGAATATCAGCGCGCCTTACAGTTTGACCTTCAGCGTCTGCCAGAATTTGTCGATCATCGGTTGCTCGGTTGCGGTGTCCTGATCGCCGATGCGCGTGATGAACAGCAGCCCCTGATCGGCAAGACCGAAGCCGACGATCTCGAAATCGGCCTTGTCGGTACGCGTCTTCACGGTTGTCTTGATGCCGGTCAACTGCTTGCCGTCGGCGAGCTTGCGGGTCGTCGGCTCCTGTATCAGCGTGCCGCCCGCCTGAACCGACTCCTTGGTCATCTCTTGCAGCATCAGCTGATTGAGCGACACCGGATTCATCTTGCCGTATTCCTGCACCACGACGACGGTGCCGAGGGCCGAGGCAGCGAGGTATTGGGTGATGCTCTCGCTGAGATCCGTCTTGGTGACGGAAATGCTGCTCGGATGAACAAAGGAAAACCTGCCGCCGGAGAAAGTGTCGAAGTCGTTGCGGTCGAGCCGCACCCTGGCCCTCTTACCGCCGGGCAAGGTCACGTCTGCATCCTCGCCGGGATCATCGCCGTGGCACCAAGTTTCATTCGCATGTCCGGTCCTCTCCGGCGCTCGGCGCTTTCGACTCTTTGACGACCGAGAGCGCTTCCGTTCCCGTTACCATCCGCTCGTGACGGATAGACTGACCACCCGGCAAAAACCATAGGGGTACCGGAACGCTGCAGACGAAGGCCGCCGCTGGCGCGTCGGAACAATGCAGTGCCTGATTGATAATGCCGGCACGATGCGGGAAGATGAGCGCCTACCTGGAGTTGGGGGGCTTCATGACCTTTGCCGTTCGCGCCACACTAAGCTTGTTACTGGCACTCGCGCCCTTGCCTGTTCGAGCGCAGGACACCGATCAGGGTGACGACAAAACGGTGATGGTAGCCCCGGACGATGCCGAAATGGCGGCGGCGATTGCAAAGGCACGATCCAGCCTGGACGACTTCCTGGCTTTGTCCGACGCGCCGCCGCCGGGAACCGGCAGGTTCAAGCTGAAGGTCATGGTGGTCGACGGACATGCGACGGAGCATTTCTGGGTCATCCCCTTCAAGCGGACCGCCACCGGCTTTGTCGGCATATTGGCGAACGAGCCTAAACTCGTCCGCAACGTGGTATTCGGCCAGAACATCGAATTCTCCAAGGACGATATCTCCGACTGGGGATACACCAGGGACGGCCATCAGGTCGGCAGCTTCACCGTCTGCGTGATGTTCAAGAAAATGTCCAAGGAAGAAGCGGATTACATGCGCACCCAATACGGCTTCGACTGCTGAACTGCATCCAAGGCATTACAGCTGCCTTTGCGGCAAGCTCGCCGCGGCCAGTCGGCCCGGTCAGCAGTCGGCTGTCAGCCGGAAAAGATCGCGCTCAGGCGTTCGGTAACCTTCCGCTTCAACAATTCCTCCTTCAGCGCCTCCACCGGCACCAGCTGCTCATGGCCGGCTTTGGCGAGGCGCATGAAGAAATGCAGTTTGTAAGCGGCAATCTTGCCTCGCGCGGCTGCGTCCGTGCGGACGTCGACGACCAGGATCGAACCGATGCGGCCGGGCCATGGCTGCCTGGCAAAAGCCGTGCCGAGGAAGTCGCCAAGACCGTAGGCGACGAGCGCATCGCCGATGCGCTCGAGCGGCTGTACGACATGGGCGTGGTGGCCGGCAATCAGCCGGACGCCGCGACCCGCCAGCCGTCGCGCCAATGCCCGCGTCGCAGGTCTCGGAAAATGTCGGAACTCCCAGTCCCAATGCGGCACCGCACAGAGCAAGTCGACGTCCGCGAGGATCCCGAGCGGCCATTCGGCCGGATCGCCCGCCATGGAAATCCGCGCCCGAAATTCGGCCTCGTCAGCGTTGCGCCAAAGCGTGAACGCGGCGAAGCCGATCGTCAGCGACCCGGCGGCCTGGTGTTGGACCGGGCCGCCGGCCGCGGTGCCGATGGTGCGGATGCCGAGCCGCTTCAGCGCCGCGACCGTCTCGTCGAAGCCGGCAACGCCCTGGTCGAGGATATGATTGTTGGCGAGCGACAGCACGAGCCTGTCACGGGCAATGCCGACGCCTGCCAGCGCATCCGCCAGGAAGCGTTCGCTCATCGCGTGATGCGTGCCAAGCCGCGTGCCCGCCACCGCGCTCGGCCGCTCGACGATCGGGCTTTCGCAATTGCCGACCACGAGATCGGCCGAAGCGAGCAGCGCCGCGATCGCAGGGTCGCATTCCGGCACCCGGCGATTGGCGACCGCCGACAGGTCGCCGATGAAGGCAAGCCGCACAGTTTGCGTTGGCCCCGGCACCATCAGCGTCGCTGCTGCCGCCGCGAAACCGTTTCTGTCGCCGCCTAGCGACGGCTTCAGAAAACGCGGCAGCCACGACAATTTGTAGGAAAGCGGATAATTCGACACGCGATGCCCAACCGTTTGCCATCGTGTGTAGACCGTCTGCGCGCCAGGAGAAAGCAGCAGGCGAAGCGCCGCAAATCCGTGTATTGTGGCTGGCGGGATTGGGACGGGAGGATCCATCGTGAAGCGACTGTCGGGCCTTGTGGCACTCACACTCTTGCTGCTCCTGCCCTTTGCTTACGCCAAAGCGGCTAGCCCCGACCCTGCCGCCTTGTTCGAGGCGAAAACCGTTTCCGAGCGGAACAGAGCCCTGGCGGCACTGGAGGCGGCGGCACCGAGCGATCCGGCATCGGCCTATGCCGCCGGCGCCGGCGAATTCTTTACCGCGCTGGAAATCCTGGCCAGCGGTCTGCATCGGCACGGTTTCGAGAGCCCGCAATCCTTCATGCTACCGCTGATGCGGCTGCCCGTGCCGGACAATCCCAGTCCCGAGCCGCTTACCTATGAAAAGTTCCGCGCCATCCTGATCGCTTTCCGCGACCGTCTGGAGAAATCCGCCGCCACGCTGGGCTCGGTGCCCGCCGATGCCGATATCGGCATGGTGGTCGACCTCGCTCATGCCGGTATCGATCTCAACGAGGACGGCAACATCGCGCCGGACGAAAGCATCGCCGCGATCATGGCCTCGCTCTCACGCGGCGTCGACGCGAGCGATGCCGCCCCTTCGCTTGCCTTCCGCTTCGACCGCGCCGACGGTTTCTGGCTGCAAGGTTACGCCGAGTTCCTGATGGCGCAGGCCGATTTCTGGCTGGCGCATGATTTCAGAGCCATGTTCGACGGCTCTTTCCACATGCTGTTTCCGCACGCGAAACTGCCGCTGCAGGACGCGCTGGTCCCGCCGGATGGCGGCATGAGCGGCAGCATCTTCGCCTCGGAATGGCGCTTTGCCGACTTCATCTCGCTGGTGCATCTCGTCAACTGGCCGGTGATCGAGCCGGAGCGCCGGAAGGCGGCGCGCCGTCACCTGCTGGAGATGATCCGGCTTTCGCGCGAGGACTGGAAAGCGATACTCGCCGAAACCGACAATGACCGCGAATGGCTGCCGGGACCGCAGCAGAAGGGCGTCAACCCGCTCACCGGCCTCGAGGTCGGCGAGGCGCAAGTGAAGGCATGGCTTGCCGCCCTGACCATGGCAGAGGACCTTCTTGAAGGCCGCGTGCTGCTGCCGCATTTTCGCATCATCGGCAAAGGCATCAACATGAAGCGCTTCTTCGACGAGCCGAAACCTTTCGACCTCGTCCTGTCGATCACCGGCCCGGCCATCGCGCCCTATCTCGAAAGTGGAAAAATCCTCACCAGCGACGATTTCAATCAGATTCAGCGCGAGTTCGGCGGCGCCGGCTTCCTGATATTCGCGCTGTGGTTCAACTGAAACGAAACAGCGCGTGCGACATGCCTCCTGACAGCCTTCTGTCAGTAGGCTCGGCAGCGCGCACCCGCCATTTCACTCCGCTCTTTCCATTTCGGCCGAGTCCTCCCATATTCGGGCCATGGCCAAACGCACCGACAAGAAAACGCCCTCGCCGGCGCAAGAGGGCGCGCCGAAACGGCGCAGTCCGCTGACCGAATTCCTCGACGCCGCCGAGCCCCTGGAGCGCGGCGGCTTCGCCGAAGCACCGCAAAGCGAGTTCTCCGGCGCGCCTCTCACCGGCTCGATCTCCGATTGGGCCGGGCAGATCGAGCGCGAGGCGCAAAAGCAGCCGAAGGCTAAAGCGCCGAAGAAGGTCCCCGAGCGCTCTGCTGCGCCCGGGCGCACGGCGCGCGGCACCTCGATGGGCGGCGCGGCATCGGCGAAAGAACGCGCCGCCGCCGGCCTCAACCCGGTGGCCGGCCTCGACATCAGCCTGGAGGACGCCGAGCAGGTTTCCTCGAGCGGTGTGACCGCGACCGTCGCCGCGCTGTCGAAACTCATCGAATCCGGCAATCCGCTGCACAAGGATGGCCAGCTTTGGACGCCGCACCGGCCTGCCCGGCCGGAAAAATCGGAAGGCGGCATCGCCATCAAGATGGTCTCGGATTTCGAGCCCGCCGGCGACCAGCCGACCGCCATCAAGGACCTTGTCGAGGGGGTCGAGCAGAGCGACCGCACACAGGTGCTGCTCGGCGTGACCGGCTCGGGCAAGACCTTCACCATGGCCAAGGTGATTGAGGAGACGCAGCGCCCTGCCCTGATCCTGGCGCCGAACAAGACGCTGGCCGCGCAGCTCTACGCCGAGTTCAAGAAATTCTTCCCCGAAAACGCGGTCGAGTATTTCGTCTCCTATTACGACTACTACCAGCCGGAAGCCTACGTCCCGCGCACCGACACCTATATCGAGAAGGAATCCTCGATCAACGAGCAGATCGATCGCATGCGCCACTCGGCGACGCGCTCGCTGCTGGAGCGTGATGACGTCATTATCGTCGCCTCGGTCTCCTGCATCTACGGTATCGGCTCGGTCGAGACCTATACGGCGATGACCTTCCAGATGCAGGTCGGTGACCGGCTGGACCAGCGCGCCTTGCTCGCCGACCTCGTCGCCCAGCAATACAAGCGCCAGGACATCAACTTCGTGCGCGGCTCGTTCCGCGTCCGCGGCGACACGATCGAGATCTTTCCGGCCCACCTCGAAGACCGCGCCTGGCGCATCTCGATGTTCGGCGACGAGATCGAGGCGATCACCGAATTCGATCCGCTGACCGGCCAGAAGACCGGCGAGCTGAAGAGCGTCAAGATCTACGCCAATTCGCACTATGTGACGCCGCGGCCGACCTTGAATCAGGCTATCAAGTCGATCAAGGAAGAGCTGCAATACCGCCTGCAAGAGCTTGAAAAGGCTGGCCGTCTGCTTGAAGCGCAACGCCTCGAGCAGCGCACGCGCTTCGACCTCGAGATGCTCGAGGCGACCGGTTCCTGCGCCGGCATCGAGAATTATTCGCGCTATCTCACCGGTCGCCAGCCGGGCGAGCCGCCGCCGACCCTGTTCGAATATGTGCCGGACAATGCGCTGATCTTCATCGACGAGAGCCACGTCACAGTGCCGCAGATCGGCGGCATGTATCGCGGCGACTTCCGCCGCAAGGCGACGCTGGCCGAGTATGGCTTCCGCCTGCCCTCCTGCATGGACAACCGGCCTTTGCGCTTCGAGGAATGGGACGCCATGCGCCCGCTGTCGATCGCCGTCTCGGCGACGCCGGGCGGCTGGGAGCTCGACCAGTCCGGCGGCGTCTTCGCCGAGCAGGTCATCCGCCCGACCGGGCTGATCGACCCGCCGGTCGAGGTGCGCCCCGCCAAGAGCCAGGTGGACGATGTCGTCGGCGAAATCCGTGAGACGACCAGGCTGGGCTACCGTACGCTGGTCACGGTTCTCACCAAGCGCATGGCCGAAGACCTCACCGAATATCTGCATGAGAACGGCATTCGAGTCCGCTACATGCACTCCGATATCGACACGCTGGAGCGCATCGAGATCCTCCGCGACCTGCGCCTCGGCGCCTTCGACGTGCTGGTCGGCATTAACCTGCTCCGCGAAGGCCTCGACATTCCCGAATGCGGTTTCGTCGCCATCCTCGATGCCGACAAGGAAGGTTTCCTGCGTTCGGAAACCTCGCTGATCCAGACCATCGGCCGCGCCGCCCGCAACGTCGACGGCAAGGTCATCCTCTACGCCGACCAGATCACCGGCTCGATGGAACGGGCGATGGCGGAGACCAACCGCCGCCGCGAGAAGCAGATGGAGTGGAACGCGGCCAACGGCATCACGCCGGAATCGGTCAAGTCGCGCATCGCCGACATCCTCGACTCCGTCTACGAGAAGGATCACGTGCGCGCCGACATCTCGCAGTTCACCGACGATGCCGGCGCCATGATCGGCAACAATCTGAAAACCCATCTCGAGGCGCTGCACAAGCAGATGCGCGATGCCGCCGCCAATCTCGACTTCGAGAAGGCCGCCCGCATCCGCGACGAGATCAAGCGGCTGCGCGAAATGGAGCTGTCCATCTCGGACGATCCGCTCGCCCGCTACGCCGACATGGAAAGCCCGGTTTCCGGCCGCGAGAAAGGCAGGCACAACAAGGGACGTGCGGTGCACCGCACCGTCGATGACGACGGCAAGGGCCTGTTCCGCAAGCCGGATCTCGATGAGATGGGCGCGGACGGCGCGGTGCCGGTGAAGAAGCCTCTTTTCGCCAAGCCCTCGATCGACGACATGGGACCGGGCACCGATATGGCAACACCCGCTGGCGCGGTCTCGCGTTCGCTGTTCAAGAAGCAGTCGGCGCAGGAAGCGCATGGCTCCGACTTCGGCATCCCGGGCGATCGCACCGGGTCGCTGTTCCGCAAGAACTCGCTCGACGAGATGACGGTGCGCCGTACCGAAAAACCCGTCGAAGGAACGGTGCCTACGAAGCCACGGCCAATCTCCCCCCTTGTGGGGGAGATGTCCGGCAGGACAGAGGGGGGCGCGAAGGAACGCGACGATAAACCCATCGTCCGCCAGCGCTCTGGCATCGGCTCTTACGAAGACCCAGCCGATGAGCGCCGTCAAAAGCGCCGGCCGAGCAAGACTGGGCGGCCGGGGCACTGATTTCTGAAGAGATTGATGTTGACATGCCGGCGGGACAGCGCTCTGTCCTGCCGGACATCTCCCCCACAATGGGCCCACAAGAGGGAGGTCGGCAGTTTCAGCGCTCCGCTCTGTCCTGCCGCCCCTTGCCATGTCCCCCTCCCGAGGTGTACCCAGTTTCCCAATTCGAACATCTGGAAAGGAGGGCTGCGTGTCTATCGATCACCACCGTCAGCGCGGCCCTGTCTGTGCCCTGCGAGCTTGCTTGCAGGGCTGACCAGGACGGTCCGGGAATTTTCCCCCGCTTCGATTTTTGGTCTGCCCTTCGTGGTGCCGCTGATCTCGGCCTGATGGCCTACCGGCGCACCGTCAAAGTGCATTGAGCCGGGCTCCGGCAAGACCAGAGAAATCGACATGGCCCTGATCAGCCTCAAATCCCTCGGCGTCACCATGAGTGCGCCGCTCTTCTCCAACCTCGACCTCATCATCGGTGCCGGCGACCGGCTGGGCATCGTCGCGGCGAACGGCCGTGGCAAATCCACCCTGCTCAGATGCCTGGCCGGCGAGCTGGACGCCACGAGCGGCGATATCACCCGGACGCGCGGCTTGCGCGTCGGCCATGTCGAGCAATCCGTCCCCGACGCGCTGCTCGACCGTAGCTTCCATCAGGTGGTTGCCGATGCCTTGCCGCCGGAGCAGCTTGGCAGCGAGCTTTGGCGCGTCGACGTGGTGCTGGATTCGCTCGATGTGCCTGAGGACATGCGCGACAGGCCGATGCGGGCCTTGAGCGGCGGCTGGCAAAGGCTGGCGCTGATCGCCCGCGTCTGGGTCACCGACCCGGACGTGCTTCTGCTCGACGAGCCGACCAACCATCTCGACCTGGCCAGGATCAGCCAATTGGAAACCTGGCTGAACGCGCTGCCACGCGATGTGCCGGTGATCATCGCCAGCCACGACCGCGCCTTTCTCGACACCACCACGAACCGCACGCTGTTCCTGCGCCCGGAAGAATCGCCGGTGTTTTCGCTGCCCTATTCGCGCGCCCGGCAGGCGCTCGACGAGGTCGACGCCTCGACGGCGCGGCGGTTCGAGCGCGACATGAAGGTCGCACAGCAGTTGCGCCGGCAGGCAGCCAAGCTCAACAACATCGGCATCAATTCCGGCAGCGACCTACTGACGGTCAAAACCAAGCAGCTCAGGGAGCGGGCCGAAAGGCTGGAAGATGCAGCCGTGGCAGCGCATCGCGAGCGTTCGGCCGGCGCGATCCGATTGGCCAACCGTGGCACCCACGCCAAGGTGCTGATCACGCTCGACGACCCGGCGGTCGAAACGCCCGACGGCACGCTGCTGTTCAGGACCGGCAAGCGCCATATCTGCCAAGGCGACCGCATCGTGCTGCTCGGCCGCAACGGTGTCGGCAAATCGCGCTTCATTGCGATGATCCGCGCCGCCATCGCCGAACCGGGGTCGGAAGAAAGCGTCAAGGTGACGCCGTCGACCGTGCTCGGCTACAGCGACCAGGCTCTGTCCGGCATCGGCGCCGACGCCACCCCGCTGGCGATGGTCTCGCGCCGCTTCGAGATCGGCGAGCAGCGCGCCCGCTCGCTTCTCGCCGGCGCCGGCGTCGCCATCGAGATCCAGGAGAAAAGGATTGCCGCGTTGTCGGGCGGACAGCGGTCGAGGCTGATGTTGCTGGTGCTGCGGCTCCTCAACCCCAATTTCTACCTCCTCGACGAGCCGACCAATCACCTCGACATTGACGGCCAGGAAGCGCTGGAGGACGAGTTGCTGAAGCATCAGGCAAGCTGCCTGCTCGCCTCGCACGACCGCTCCTTCATCCGCGCGATCGGCAACCGGTTCTGGCTGATCGAGAAGCGGCGGCTGACCGAAGTCGACAGTCCGGAAGGGTTCTTCCGCTCGGTGGCCGCGACGGAGCGCTGATAGCCACGACAAGGCCGGCCTATACGGGGGGCCGGCCTATACGGGCCGGCTTTCCGGGCGCGCATGAAAAATTCCGGTGACCTGTCGGATTGCCGCAGCATTTCCTCGTCCTTGGGATGCCGACACGGTGCTGACGGCACCAACCAGGGAGAGTTTATCATGTCCATCTTGTCATCCATCAGCCGCATCGCCAGCCAATATGCGACGGCGCGCGCCCGCTACCGCAGCGAGCGCATTCTGCTTTCGCTGCCGGCCGACCTGCGCAAGGACATCGGTTTTCCGGAAATTCTCGACACGCGAAACGGCCGCTGCACAGTCACCTTCTCGACCGACGTCATTTGAAAGTGACCAACGGGTTCATGCGACGGTCATCGGCTTCACCGGCTGCGCGGCCGGTCCGGGCCCGGGCCCGCTAAAAAAATTCCGCTGCCCGTGTAGGATTGCTGTCGCCTCGTCCGTCTTTTGATCGCAACGCCCAATCAACCCGTGAAGAGGAACACGTGAAATGACCGACCAGAACCCGCCCCGCGCCAAAGTTCTTGGCGGATTGACCCCCTATCTGCAGGTCGACGGCGCCATCAAGGCGGCCGAGTTCTACAAGAAGGCTTTCGGGGCCGAGGAAGTCTTTGCCTATCCGCCGGACGACAAGGGCCGCACCATGCATATCCATCTCTATGTCAACGGCTCGACGCTCATGCTGGGCGACGCCTATCCCGAGCACGGCCATCCGCATCAGGCGGCGCAGGGTTATACGCTCCAACTCCATCTCGGTAGTGACGACGTCGATGCCTGGTGGAAGCGCGCGGTGGACGCCGGCTGCGAAGTCGTCACGCCCCTCCAGGTAATGTTCTGGGGCGACCGCTGGGGCCAGGTGAAGGATCCCTTCGGCGTTGCCTGGGCGATGAACGCGCCGGTAAAATAGGTTTCCCAGCGAGCAAGCGTCGGCCGCCAATCCCAGGGCTGACGCGCTCACCCGCGCCGGGTCGTATCCCCGCCGGCCCGGCGCTCGTTTTCAGCGAAGGAGTTTACCCATGTCCTATGTCGATGGTTTCGTGCTTGCCGTGCCGAAGGCAAATCTTGATGACTACAAGAAAATGGCTGCGAATGCCGGCGCCGTCTGGAAGGAGCACGGCGCGCTCGCCTATGTCGAATGCATCGGCGACGACGTGCCCTATGGCGAACTGACCTCGTTCCCGCGCGCCGTGCAGGCGAAGGACGACGAAGTCGTCATCTTTGCCTGGGTCGTTTACGAATCCAGGCAGAGCCGCGACGCGGTCATGGCGAAAGTGATGGCCGACGAACGTCTCAAGATGGACTGGTCGACAATGCCCTTCGACGGGAAGCGCATGATCTTCGGCGGCTTCCAGCCATTTATCGAGGTTTGAGCACAGCCGATTCGGTCCTCATCCAGGGCGGAGCAGGAGCGGAGCTCCTGCTTCCCCCTCGAATGACGAGGTTGCGAGGCAGCGGCTAATCTCACAGGCCTGCGATGGCTGAGAGCAAGCGGCCTACTAGTCCAACCCGGCCCTATCCGTTCTGGAGCTTGACGAGCAGCGGCTTCAGCCGCTCCCCATAACGCTTCCACAGGTCGACCGAGCCCTGATACATCGGCTGGCGCACCTGCGCGGCCGACGCCGTGCGCACCGGCCGGTCGGTCTCGTGGAACGCCAGCACCTTGTCGTCCCAAGGCAGGCCGAGATGCGCCATCAGCGCCCGCGTCTGGCCTTCCTGATCGGCGACGAAATCCTCGTAGCGGACGTCGTGGACGACGCCGGGCAGAACTTTGTGCCAATGCGCCATGATATCGGTGTAGAGGTTATGGAAATCGGCGAGCTCGCCAAGATCGTAGCCGTAACGATGGCTGTCGCCGCGGAAATGCACTTTGAAGATCGACAGGCACGTGGCCGCGGCGTCGCGCGCGCAATGCACGATCTTCGCCTTCGGCAGCATCATGTGCAGGAAGCCGACCAGCAGGAAGTTGCCCGGCATCTTGTCGGTGACATGGCGGAAGCCCGGATACCGGGCATGCAGCATGTCGATATAGGCCTGCCCGGCCTCGGCAAAGGCCTTGTCCGGCATGTCGGCTATCCCTGAGGGAAAACCGCCCGGCATGCTCATCGGAAACTGCTTGCCGACGACCGACTTCAGGATGCTGAGCTCGCCCGCGCCAAAGACCTGCGGATGGCTGGCTATGATCTGCTCGACCAGCGTCGTGCCGGAACGCGGCATGCCGACGACGAAGATCGGCGTGTCGTCGGAAATGTCGCTCGGCCTGTGCTTTTCGAAGAAGGCCTTGTCGAAGGCCGACTTCATCGCTTCGAACTCGTCGCGCGTTCTCACCGGGTCGTAGTCGATGCCCTTGCGGCGGATCGCATTGCCCTCGGCGAAATAGTCGAAGGCGCGGCCATAATCCTTCAGATCGTCATTGGCCTTGCCGAGGCCGAAGGAAAGCTGCATGCGCGCAAGGCTGTCCTGCGGCGCCTTGGCGTGCTCGGCCTCCATGCCGGCAAGCTCGGCGTCGCGCTCTGTCTGGCGCTTGACCTGGGTCAGCAGAAGCCAGGCTTTCGCCATCGCCGGAGCGATCGCCACCGCCTGGCGGGCAAGATCGGCGGCCTCGGCGAGCTTGCCCTTCTCCATCAGGGCGACGCCCAGTCCGTAGAGCAGCTCGGCATCCTTGGGCCGGATCGACAGCGACTCGCGGAAGAGCGCAATCGCCTCGTCGAGCCGCCCGGCTTCCTGCAGCGTTTCGGCAAGGCCGATGCGGGCGCGGACATGGAACGGGTTGCGGCCGATCGTGCCGCGATAGATCTCCTCAGCGCCATCGAACTGGCCGAGCTGCTTCAGCGACGAGCCGAGATTGTCGCGTGCCGCGAGTTGGTCCGGGCGGATGTCCACCGCGCCACGGAAGAAATCGACGGCGGCGGCAACGCGGCCGAGGTCGCGCATCACCGTGCCCATGTTGTTGAGGAAATCGGCATTTTGGGGCTGCAGCGTGACCGACTGCTCGATGGAGTCCACCCCTTCCTCGCTGCGACCGGTCTGGTGCAGGAGGAGCCCGAGGAAATGCAGCGCGGCGGCATGATTAGGCTGCTGCCCCAGCACCTGCCGGTAAAGCGACTCCGCCTCCTGCCGGCGTCCTGCCTGGTGCAGCTGCAGCGCCCGTTGCACATAGGGATCGAGGGGGCTCGCCGATCCTGGCTTGCCGCCCGCGTTTGCCGCTCTTCTCTGATCTCTGTTAATGGGAAACCTGCCGTGTTTGTCCGCCCGCCGGACCTAAGCCAAGCGGGCGGCAGATGCAAGTGTGTGGGCAGCGCTCCGAGGACTTGCCCGCAATGCCGCTAGCAAGGCCCGTCGCCGATGATGCGATAGTCCGCCGCGCGGGCCTCGCACGCATTCGGGAAAGTGCGCACCTCGCCGTAGCGTCTGGCGCAGACCGGCGCGTATTCGCGGGTGCAGAAGGTTTGCTCGCCGCCACCGCCGCCATCCCGGCAAGGCCCGTCACGCACGATGCGATACCCTGCCCGCTCCGCCAGGCAGGCATTGGCGAAGGTCTGGCGGTCGCCGCCGCGTCTTGCGCACACTGGTTCGTATTGCATCGTGCAGAGCTGCGGATGCGGCCTCGGCGGACGCGGACGCGGTCCTTCGTCGACGACCACGGTACAGGCCGCCAGCAATGCCGACAGTAGCAGGGCGACAAGGCCCTGCCGCGAAACGATTGCCGCAAGAAATCGCATAGGTCCCTCTCCTATCTGGCTCAGGCGCGATCGCGCCAGCTCGCGCAATTCCTCGCCATTTTGGGATCGAACGCAACCCCGGCTTGTGCTTTGCCCGGGGCGAAATTTATCGCCGGTCGGCTTCTCGCACTGGCCCATGCCCGGCTTTTCACTGGCCGATGACCGGTCATGGCGCCGGGTCTATCGATGGCCTCGCGTTGGGCGCGCCGAGGGCCGCCCGCGGTGCTGTCTTGCAACCATCACATTTCCGTGTAATAAATTTGGTGTTCGGGCATTTGCGACCCGGAGAGCGGCACGTTTTGGACGACCTTTCCCCGATAGTGTGAATCTCTGACGGCCCCGTTTTTCGGCGGGGGCTTTGACCATGCGCGAATGCATGACTGCCGAAGCAACACCGGGATCAGCCCAAGGAAGCGGGCGAGCCCACGAGACTGATACGGGTGAAGGAGTTTCCCCCATGGCCCAGACCGGCACCGTAAAGTTCTTCAACGCCACCAAAGGCTTCGGCTTCATCACGCCTGACGGCGGCGCCAAGGACGTGTTCGTCCACATCTCCGCGATCGAGGCCTCCGGCCTGCGTACGCTCGTCGACGGCCAGAAGGTCACCTTCGACGTCGAGCCTGACCGCATGGGCAAGGGTCCGAAGGCGGTCAACCTCCGCGCCGCCTGAGCGGGCGACGCTGCCTGTCCTTCCGCTGATGAACGGCGCGGCAGGATCATGAATCGGCTTCGCAGGAAGCTTGAGTTTTCGAGGGCGCGACGGTTCCGTCGCGCCCTTTTTTGTCCGGCAAATAGTTGTATTGGCAGGCGAAAACTTTCTCTTGCCGATAGCGCTAAAATAAAGGACAAATTTCCTCTCGGGCAATTTGCCGGCCCGAGACTGACTTGATGGGATCAAAGGAGCTTCCCATGCCGCAGACCGGCACCGTCAAATTCTTCAACCATGCCAAGGGCTTCGGCTTCATCACGCCCGACGATGGCGCGAAGGACGTCTTCGTCCATATTTCGGCCGTGCAGGCGTCGGGCCTTCCCGGTCTTGAGGATGGGCAGAAAGTGACATTCGACACCGAGCCCGACAAGCGAGGCAAGGGTCCGAAGGCCGTCAACCTGTCTATCGGCTAAGCCGGCTCAAGACAGATCCGACGGAGACTGAGCAGGCGGGGCGCTCCCGCAGAGCTCGGAATTTTGTCGAGCCGCGAAATCGTTCGCGCAGTGCCGTTCAGCCTCCGTTCAGCCACGGTCTTCTACTAACCCCTGCTAAAGCCGACCCGCATCCCCTGAAATACGCGGGCCGGCGCGAAGGAGACCGAAAATGAACCGAATTCTCAAGACCGCCATTGTGACCGCCGGCGTCGCCGCGACCACTTTGGCCACCTTCTCGGCGGCAAATGCTGATGATGGGCGCTGGCATCGTCGTCATTATCATGGCGGCGACGCCGTCGCCGCGGGCGTTGTCGGCCTGGCGGCGGGCGCCTTGATCGGTAGTGCGCTCAGCAACCCGGGGCCGAGATACTACGATCCAGCCTATGATGACGGCTATTATGTCGACCGCCCCGTTCGCCGCTACTATGTACCGCCGCGCGTCGTCTATGCCGACCGCTATGCCGAGCCGTGGACCCGCGAATGGTACGAGTATTGCTCCGACCGCTACCGCACCTTCAACTCGCGTACCGGCACATTCACCGGCAACGATGGCGAACAGCATTTCTGTGTTGCCAACTAAGACTTGCGGTTTCCAGTCCAGGCAAAAGCGCCGCCCTCCAGCGGCGCTTTTTCTTTGCGCAGAGGATCAGGTCAGGAAGGGATTCGTCCGGCGCTCCTCGCCGAAGCGGCCGCCCGGACCGTGACCGCAGATGAAGCCGATATCGTCGCCGAGCGGCAGCAGCTTGTCTTTGATTGCGGCGATCAGCGCGGCGTGATCGCCGCCCGGCAGATCGGTGCGGCCTATCGAGCCGCGAAACAGCACGTCGCCGACATGGGCGAATTTGGCCGCGCGGTTGTAGTAGACGACATGGCCCGGCGCGTGCCCCGGACAATGCAGCACCTCGAACACATGCTCTCCGAACGAGACCGTGTCGCCTTCGCTGAGAAAACGGTCCGGAATGCAATTGCGCACCGGATCGGTAAGGCCGAAGCGCTTGGCCTGGGTCTCGAGATTGGCAAGCAGCGGCCGATCGGCCTCGTGCGGGCCGATGATGTCGATGCCGAGTGCATCCTTCAGATCCATCGCGCCGCCGGCATGATCGATATGGCCGTGAGTGATCCAGATCGCCTTCGCCCTGATCGCGTTGTCCTTGAGCACCGCCACTATCTTGTCGACGTCGCCGCCGGGATCGACGACGACACCTTGTTTGTCGTCCATGTCGAAGAGAATGGTGCAATTCTGCTGGAAGGGCGTGACCGGCACGATGCCGGCATTGAGCTGACCCATGGCTTTCCTTTCGAGGTGTTGCCCTGATGTAGAGGGCACAGCCGACTGCGTCCACCGGTGATCCCTCTAAAAGAAATGGGCGGCCACAGCCGGTCCATGGGAAGCCTGAAATTCTGCCAAGCCTATTCTTCATCACGGTCATGACCGCGCGCATGATGTCGGTGAGGATGGGGCCGGCGCCGACGATGATGCTTTGTATGCCCATCGCCCTGCCAGTCCCACCGGCTGCTCCGCTGCCGTCGCCGGATCGCCCGCACCCATGAGACGCCGAATTGGTGCGCAGGCGCCTAAATAAAAGGGGCGGCCCGAAACCGCCCCGTTTGCACAAAAAGGCTGTGACTATCGCTATTCTGCGGCGATGGCGTGCTTTGGCTGCACCGCGGCAGAATAGTCGTTCATCAACGTCTTGGCGATCTCGCCGACCTCGAATCGGTACGGGCCGATTTCCGAGACCGGCGTGACTTCCGCGGCCGTGCCGGTAAGGAAGCACTGCTCAAAGCCATCGAGCTCTTCGGGCATGATGGCGCGCTCGATCACCTCGAAGCCGCGGTCCTTGGCCAGGCCGATGACGGTGCGGCGGGTGATGCCGTCGAGGAAGCAGTCGGGCGTCGGAGTGTGGATTTTGCCGTCCTTGACGAAGAAGATGTTGGCGCCGGTGGCTTCCGCCACCTGGCCGCGCCAGTCGAGCATCATGGCGTCGGCGTAGCCCTTGGCCTCGGCGGCGTGCTTGGAAAGCGTGCAGATCATGTAGAGGCCGGCAGCCTTGGACTTGGATGGCGCGGTGCGCGGGTCGGGCCGGCGCCATTCGGCGACGTCGAGGCGGATGCCCTTCAGCTTCTGCGCCGGGTCGAAATAGCTCGGCCACTGCCAGATGGCGATGGCGCTGTTGATGCGGTTGTTCTGCGCCGAAACACCCATCTGCTCGCTGCCGCGCCAGGCAATCGGACGCACATAGGCGTCCTTGAAACCTTGCTTCTTCAGAAGCGTGCGGCAAGCCTCGTCGATCTCGCCGACCGAGTAGGGAATCTTGAAGCCGAGCAGGCGCGCCGATTCATGCAGGCGCTCATTGTGCTCGGTGAGCTTGAATATCTGGCCGCCATAGGCGCGCTCGCCCTCGAAGACGGCGCTGGCATAGTGCAGGCCATGGGTCAGCACGTGGATCTTGGCCTCGCCCCATTTGACGAACTCCCCGTTCATCCAGATGAAGCCGTCCAGTTGATCGAAGGGAACGGATGCCATGGAAACCTCCCGCGGGCGGGCGCCCGCCAATCGTTGTGTCATACGGCCTTTCGTATCGGCCCCGCCACTGGGTCCGAAACCGCCGGCCTGTGTCTGGAAGCGTAGGCGGATATTCAATCCCTGGCAAACTTAGGAAGTTCCGGAAAAACGGCTTCCGCTTGCCTTTTCGTTCGCAATCCGCCGAAAAGCTTGTCAAAAATTATCATTTGCGGGAAATTACGTCAACAGTACTGACGTAATTCCCCGCTGGCATGGAGAAATGATGACGGATCGAAGCCCCGCAGCCGGAAAACCGATCAGGACGGCGATCACCGAAGAGGACGGCATCGACTTTGCCATCATCGAGCTGTTTTTCTTCGCCTATCGCGACTTCACCTCCGATCCCGACCAGATCCTTGCCGATTACGGCTTCGGCCGTGCCCATCACCGCGTCCTGCATTTCGTCAACCGCAGACCCGGACTGACGGTTGCCGAGCTGCTCGACGTGCTGAAGATCACCAAGCAGAGCCTGGCGCGGGTGTTGAAGCAGCTGATCGACACGGACCATATCGTCCAGGTGCAAGGGTTGCGCGACCGCCGGCAGCGCGAGCTCTATCCGACTGCCAAGGGCCGCGCGCTGGCACTGGCGCTGGCACGGCCACAGTCGCGCCGCATCCGTGCTGCATTGGAGGATTCCGGGACCGCCGAGCGCGCCTCGATCGAGAGATTCCTCGAGGCGATGGTCAATCCGGAACTTAGAGCGCAGATCGACATTGTGCCTGCGCAAACATCGGGGAAGAAAAATGGAGACCACTGAGAAGGTTGATCATCCGGCAGCGCCCGGCGATGATGCGCCGCATCTGCTGGTGGTCGACGATGACACCCGCATTCGCAATCTGCTCAAGCAATATTTGTCCGAGAACGGTTTTCGGGTCACCGTTGCCGGCAACTCCGGCGAGGCCCGGCGCAAGCTCGCGGGGCTGGACTTCGACCTGCTCGTGCTTGACGTCATGATGCCCGGCGAAACCGGCGTCGACCTCACCAAGGCGCTACGGGCCGAGAAGAACGTGCCGATCCTGATGCTGACGGCGCTGTCGGAAACCGACAGCCGTATCACCGGGCTCGAGGCCGGCGCCGACGACTATCTGCCGAAGCCCTTCGATCCGCGCGAGCTCATACTGCGCATCAACAACATCCTGCGCCGCGGCGGCCCGGCGGCGACGCCGAAAGTCGAGCAGCTCGTCTTCGGCCCCTACACGTTCCAGATCGCCAAGCGCGAACTGAAGCGTGGCGGCGAGGCGCTGAAGCTGACCGACCGCGAGCAGGAAATCCTGGCGATCTTCGCCGCCCGGGCGGGCGAAACCATACCTCGGCACGAGCTCGTCGGCGACGAATCGGATGTCGGCGAGCGGACCATCGATGTCCAGATCAACCGGCTGCGCCGCAAGATCGAGCGCGATCCGTCAAATCCGGTGTGGCTGCAGACCGTGCGCGGTATTGGGTATCGGCTCAGCGTGGAATAACATGCTCGCAGACGGCCTTGGCTGAATGGCCGTCTACGAGCGGAAGGGCGAATGGCGACCACGCAACTGGAAAAGCCCAAGACCGGGAGCCTCGGCGATCTCGCTTTGCGCACGCTGAGGGCGATGCCGCGCGCCTGGAACCGGTTCTGGCGCCTGGTCGCGCTCTACATGCCGAAGCGGCTTTATGCCCGCTCCCTGATCATCGTCATCGCGCCGATGATCCTTTTGCAGTCGGTCGTTGCCTTCGTCTTCATGGAGCGCCACTGGCAGACAGTTACCCAACGCCTGTCGCAGGCGACGATCGCAGACATCGCTGCCATCATCGACATGATGGAGACCTATCCCCACGACGCCGATTACGCCAACATCATCCGCATCGCCCAAGACCGCATGCAGCTGAAAGTGGATCTGCTGCCGCCCGATCCCCTGCCGGCCCCCGGGCCGAAGCCGTTCTTCTCAATCCTCGACACGGCCCTGTCGTCGGAGATTACCCGGCAGATCAACCGTCCCTTTTGGATCGACACGGTCGGCAACTCCAATGTCGTCGAGGTCCGCGTCCAGCTCGAAGGCAAGGTGCTGCGCGTCTTCGTGCGTCGCAGCCAGGCTTATGCCTCAAACACCCATATCTTCCTGATCTGGATGGTCGGCACCTCGCTGGTGCTCTTGATGATCGCCATCCCCTTCCTGCGCAATCAAATAAGGCCGATCCTGACATTGGCCGAAGCCGCCGAGAGCTTCGGCAAGGGCCGGCCGATGCCGCGCGATTTCCGTCCGCGCGGCGCGGAGGAAGTGCGCCGCGCCGGCTTCGCCTTCATCCAGATGCGCGAGCGCATCGAGCGCCAGATCGAGCAGCGCACCGCCATGCTGACCGGCGTCAGCCATGATCTCAGGACCATTCTGACCCGCTTCAAGCTGCAGTTGGCCCTGGCCGGCGGCAAGGCCGAGACCAAGGCTGCGCTGAACCAGGACATCGACGACATGCAGTCGATGCTGGAGGGCTATCTCTCCTTTGCCCGCGGCGAGGCGGCGGAAGACACCGGCCGCTTCGATCTCGATGCCTATTTCCAGAAGCTTGGCGAGGAAGCGCAACTGCGCAAATGCAAGCTGTCGACGACACTGACCGGCGATCCGACCGTGCATGTGCGGCCGAACGCCTTTGCCAGGCTGATGTCCAATGTCATCGGCAATGCTTTCCGATATGCCAAGACGGTCGAGGTCCATGCCAATCACGGCCGCGGCTCGCTGACCGTCACCATCGACGATGACGGTCCCGGCATCGCGCCGGACAAGCGCGAGGAAGTGTTCAAGCCATTCCTGCGGCTCGACGAAGCGCGCAATCTCGATGCCAGCGGCACCGGCCTTGGTCTGTCGATCGCCCGCGACATCGCCCGAACCCATGGCGGCGACATCATGCTTGAAGACAGCCCGCTGGGCGGTTTGCGAGCCGTGATCAAGGTGCCGGCTTAGTCGGACAAAGACGGCCTTCATCCCCCCGTCATGAAATCATGGTCAAGAGCGCGCATGAAGCGCGCGACCTTTATCGATTCGGCCATGCCGCCCCGCTTCGATCCCGCACCCGCCCGGGTGCGCTGGAGCGAAGCGCGAGCTGCAGCCTGGCTGCCGTTCCGCCATCGTGCCGGCGCGCCCAAGAATCTGTGCGAAGGGTCGCCATGCGAATCCTGATGGTCACCGATGCATGGCGACCGCAGGTCAACGGCGTGGTTCACACGCTGGAGCGGCTTACCGAAACGCTGAAATCCTTCGAAGTCCAGGTCGATTTTCTGACGCCGAACATCTTCCGCACCTTGCCGCTGCCGACCTACCCGGACATTCGGCTCGCCTTGACAACCCCCAGTCATGTCGCGCGGCTGATCGAAGCGGGAAAGGCCGACCACATCCACATTGTCACCGAAGGGCCGCTCGGCATCATGGCGCGCCGCTACTGCCGCAAGGCCGGCCGTCCCTTTACCACCAGCTACCACACGCGTTTTCCCGAATATCTCAGCGCCCGCCTGCCGGTGCCGGAGAGGTGGGCCTATAACTGGCTGCGCGACTTCCACAATTCCGGACAGGGCACGCTGGTCGCCACGCAATCGTTGGCGGACGACCTTGCCTCGCGCGGCTTCGATAAGCTGAGGCCCTGGACTCGCGGCGTCGACACCGATCATTTCCGGCCGGACAAACGCAAGGACACCAGCTTTCCCCGCCCCATCTTCCTCTGCGTCGGCCGTGTCGCGATCGAAAAGAACCTGACCGCCTTCCTCGATCTCGATCTCCCCGGCAGCAAGGTGGTGGTCGGCGAAGGGCCGGAACTGGCAAAGCTCAGCGCCCGCTATCCGAACGCGCATTTCCTCGGCCATCGCCCGAACGACGAACTGGCGGAAATCTACGCCTCGGCTGACGTCTTCGTCTTTCCGAGCCGCACCGACACCTTCGGCAATGTCATCATCGAGGCTCTGGCCAGCGGCACGCCGGTGGCCGCCTATCCGGTGACCGGACCGATCGACATCGTCGGCGACGGGGTCGGCGGGGCCGTGTCCGAGGATTTGCGCGAGGCGGCGCTCAAGGCGCTTCGCATTGACCGCGCGGAGGCGCGCCAGCGCGCCCTGCGCTACAGTTGGAAGGCATGCGCCGAGATGTTCCTGGACGTGGTCGAAGAAGCGCTGGGGATACCGCGCAAGCGCGCCGATCGGGACGCGGTGACGTCAGGCCGGCCCAGGCTAGTTCTAGAATAGACGCCCGCCGTCCGGCACTTTGCGCTCGATGGCGCCGAGCACGACGGCGCCCTCCTCGTCCGGAAAACCAAGCGTCAGCACTTCCGACATGAACGGGCCGATCTGACGCGGCGGGAAATTGACCACAGCGAAGACCTGTCGGCCGATCAGCGTCTCCGGCGCATAATATTTGGTGATCTGCGCCGACGACTTCTTCACCCCGATCGCCGGGCCGAAATCGATCTTCAGCTTGAATGCCGGCTTGCGCGCCTCCGGAAAGGGCTCAGCCTCGACGATCGTGCCGGCACGGATGTCGACACGATCGAAATCGGCAAAGCTGATCTCGGGCTTGCGCTCGCTGCTGGAACTCATCGGCGGTATTGGCTTCGCTCAGGCGCTTCCATGGGTTTCAAAGAGCACGCTGGACAGCGCGTCCTTGGCCGACGTACCCGACCAGACGACGAATTGGAAGGCCTGGAAATAGCATTCGCAGGCCTCTAACGCCGATGACAGAAGCACCTCGACCTGCTGGCTCGACGGCTCGACCCCGCCGGCGAGCAGCAGCGATTGCCGGAACATGATTGCGCCCTCCTGCTCCCACAGGTCGAAATGGCCAAACAGCATCTGTTCGTTGATTAGCGAAAGGAGTCGCATCACCTCCAGCGCGCGCGTTTCCGGCACCTTGATGTCGAACGCGCAGGCCAGATGCAGCGCTTCGAAATCTTCCATCCAGGAAAAGGAGACATGATAGTCGGTCCAACTGCCTGTTACCGAAATCGAAATCTCGTCGTCGCCGGCGCGTTCGAAGGACCAGTCATTGTTGTGGGCCACCTGCTCGATGACGTCCACCGGGTGGATTTCGCGGGAGAATTCGAGTTCGAGGAGTTCCATGAATGCTTCCTGTCGTTCTGAGAGCGCCGCCACACGCTCTGCGAGAGAGGGCACGCACAACGAACAATCTTGTCTAGAACTCGGACGGCCAGGACTTTCCAAACGCAAAGACCCCAACCGGACCCCACCGCCCGGCGCATGATCCTGCTTCGAATCATGCAACAAATTCAGTCTATTGATCGGGAGTCGCGTGAACAGCCCAATTTTTCGCACTGCGTCATTCGCATGTGGAAAGGCGCTGTCAAAAAGATTCATGCAATGCCGGTAAGCGATTCACGGCAAAGCGATTTTTCGGATCGTGCTTTGTGGAAAAGTTTACGATTATTTTTTTGATCTGGGCTTCGCCGCAGCCGCAGGTGCGGCTTGCCCGGTCAATTCGGCGAGCTTGGCCTCGAGCGCTTCGACGCGCACCGCAAGCTGGATGTTGTCTTCTCTTGCCTTGACGGCCATCTCGCGCGCAGCCTCGAACTCCTCGCGTTTAACCACATCCATGGAGTTGAGCAGGCGCTCGGCCTGGCTGCGGAAAGCCGTCTCCATCTCGCGCCTGACGCCTTGGGCTGCCCCCGCGGCATCGGTCATCAGCTTGGCGAATTCGTCGAGAATGCGGTTCGTTCCGGTCGACATGGCAAATCCTCGCTTGATTATTTTGACGTAGTGGCGCGCGGCACGGATTGCAAGCGAAGCGTGCCTTGACCCCGCCAAAACCCTGCCGCATGGTCCGCGCCCGATAGACGACCGCAACCGGAGCGACCCAGTTTGAGCGAATATTTCCTGCTGCCGCTGGCCTCCCTGCGCTTCCCCAATATCGACCCGGTCATCGTCCATATCGGGCCGCTGGCGGTGCATTGGTATGGCGTCGGCTACATCGTCGGCATTCTGTTCGCCTGGTGGTACGCCAAGCGCCTGGTCAGCAATGCCAGCCTTTGGCCGGACGGCAAGCTGCCGATGAAGCCCGAGGATCTTGACGATTTCATCGTCTGGGCGGCGATCGGCGTGGTGCTCGGCGGGCGCACCGGCTATGTCCTCTTCTACGACCTTCCACGCTATATCGCGCATCCGCTCGACACCTTGGCGGTCTGGCAGGGCGGCATGTCGTTCCATGGCGGACTGCTCGGCGTGATCCTCGCCATGACCCTCTTTTCGCTCAAGCGCGGCATTCATACCTGGACGCTGTTTGACGTCGTCTCGGCCGGCGTGCCGGTCGGCCTTGGGCTGGTGCGTGTGGCCAATTTCATCAATTCGGAGCTCTGGGGCCGTCCGTCGGACGTGCCCTGGGCGATCGAATTCCCCAATGGCGGCCCGTTCACCCGGCATCCCAGCCAGCTCTACGAGGCGCTGCTGGAAGGTCTTGTGCTCTTCCTGGTGCTGCGCTTTCTCACCCACTCGCGGCTGAAGCTGAAGACACCGCGCTTCGTCGGCGGCGCCTTCATCTGCGGCTACGGCCTGTCTCGCATCTTCGTCGAGTTCTTCCGCGAGCCTGACCAGCAGCTCGGTTATCTGCTCGGCACCAACTGGCTGACCATGGGCATGGTCCTGTCCTCGCCGATGGTGCTCGCCGGCATCTGGGCCATGGCCACCGCAAAGCCCACGACGCAGACGCAGCCGGCATGACCAGGCTGAAGGAGCGCATCATCGGCCTGATCGGCGCGGTGGGGCCGATCCCGGTCAGCGAATACATGGCGCTCTGCCTGTTCGACCCTGAGGACGGCTATTATACGACGCGCGAGCCCTTCGGCGCCGCCGGCGACTTCGTCACCGCGCCGGAGATCAGCCAGATGTTCGGCGAGCTTGTCGCCGTCTGGCTCTACCAGGCCTGGCAAGGCGGCGGGCGTCCGCTGCCAGCCACCTTCGCCGAAATCGGCCCCGGTCGCGGCACGCTGATGAAGGACATGCTGCGCACCTGGTCCCGCCTCGATCCGGCGCTTGCCGCCGAGGCTTCCTTCGCCATGATCGAGACCAGTCCGCGCCTGGCCGAAATCCAGCAAGAGACGCTTGCCGGCCAGAGCCCCGCCCTGAGCTGGCACCAAACCATCGACACGCTGCCGCAGCAGCCGCTCTTCATCGTCGGCAATGAACTCTTCGACGCCGTGCCGATCCGCCAGTTCGTCTATGTCGGCGCCGGCTGGCGCGAGCGCATGGTCGGGCTCGACGAGAAAGACAATCTTCATTTCTTCGCCGGCGCGGGTTCCGTCGACCCGGCGCTGCTGCCGGCCGGCGCGGCCGATGCTCTGCAAGGCGCCATCGTCGAGGTGGCGCCGGCCCGCGCCGCGCTGATGACAGCGATTGCCGAGCGTATCGCCGGCCATGGCAGCGCCGGGCTGTTCATCGACTACGGCCATCTTGAGCCGGGCTTCGGCGACACATTGCAGGCTGTGCGCAGGCACGATCACGAAGACGTGCTGGCCAATCCCGGCGGGGCCGATCTTACCGCTCACGTCGATTTCGCCGCGTTGGCCGCAGCCGTCCGGGAGCACGGCCTCCAGGCGGAACTGACCACGCAGAGCGAATTCCTGCTCGGCATGGGCTTGCTCGAGCGCGCCGGCGCGCTGGGCGCCCGGGCCGATGATGTCGCGCGTCAGGCGATTTCCGAGGCGGTCAAGCGCCTTGCCGGCCCCGATGCGATGGGCGAGCTGTTCAAGGTGATGAAGATCCTGCCAGCCGCGAAAACTGGCTGACATCGGCGGGCAACCCGTGCAAGCTGACCCTGCCACTTGCCCGAGCCTCACATCCCCCAACCGAACTCCACCTTGACGAAATCGCCCACGCGGACAACAAACCCTTCCATGCTGAATCAGACCAGACCCGATCCAGTACGCTCGCCGCTGCTTGCGAAGGCGCCAGGCATACGCCACGGCTATTTCACCCGCATCGGCGGCGTCTCCGGCGGCATCTATCAAGGCCTCAACATCGGCACGGGCTCCGGCGATGATCAGACGCTGGTTGCCGAAAACCGTCGCCGCGTTGCCTACTGGATGGGCGTGCCGGCGGATCATCTCCTCACCGCGCACCAGGTCCATTCTCCCGATGTCGTCATTGCCAGGGAGCCTTTTGCCGGCCCTCGCCCCCAGGCCGACGCCATCGTCACCGACCGGCCGGGCATCGCTGTCGGCGCCTCGACGGCCGATTGCGGTCCGGTGCTGTTCGCCGACGCGGAGGCGCGCGTCATCGGCGCGGCCCATGCCGGCTGGAAAGGCGCCCTCACCGGCGTGCTCGAAAACACCGTAGCCGCGATGGAAGGGCTCGGCGCCCGCCGCGATCGCATCGTCGCCGTGCTCGGCCCTTCCATCGGACTCGACAATTACGAGGTGGGACCGGAATTCGTCGCTCGCTTCATCGAGGCCGACGCCGGCAATCAACGCTACTTCAAGTCGTCGCAGAACCCTGGCCACTCGATGTTCGACCTCAACCAATATACGGTCGACCGGTTGCGCAAGGCCGGCGTGACCGCCGACGGGCTCGGCCGCTGCACTTACGCGGAAGAACACCTTTTCTATTCCTACCGCCGCACCACCCACCGCAAGGAAGCGGATTACGGGCGGCAGGTCTCGGCAATCGTTCTGGAGAAAGAGTAATGGCGCTGCATTTCGAACGTTCGGAATTCGACGGGCGGCGCGACCGGCTGCTGATCGAGATGGCCGAGAAGAAGCTCGACGCCGTGCTTTTGTTCGCGCAGGAGAGCATGTACTGGCTGACCGGCTACGACACTTTCGGCTTCTGCTTCTTCCAGTGCCTGGTGGTGAAGGGCGACGGCTCGATGGTGCTGCTCACCCGCTCGGCCGATTTGAGGCAGGCGCGAAACACCTCGACCATCGAGAATATCGTATTGTGGACCGATCGTGATGGCGCCAATCCCGCGATCGACCTGCGCAACCTGCTCAACGATCTCGATCTGCTTGGCGCCCGCATCGGCGTGGAATACGACACGCACGGCCTCACGGCCTACAATGGGCGTCGCGTGGACGAGCAGTTGCAGACCTTCGGCCAGATCGCCGATGCTTCCGGAATCGTCGGCCGGCTGCGTCTCTTCAAGAGTCCGGCCGAGATCGCCAAGGCCGAAAAAGCCGCAAGCCTCGCCGACGATGCGCTCGATGCCGCGCTGCCGCTGATCAAGCAGGGCGGCGACGAGGCGCTGATCCTGGCCGCCATGCAAGGAGCAGTTTTTGCGGGCGGCGGCGACTATCCCGCCAACGAATTCATCATCGGCTCCGGCGCCGATGCCCTGCTCTGCCGCTACAAGGCTGGCCGCCGCAAGCTCACCAAAAACGACCAGCTGACGCTCGAATGGGCGGGCGTCTTCCATCACTATCACGCGGCGATGATGCGCACCGTTTTGACCGGGAAGGTCTCGAAGCGCCACCAGGAACTGTTCGATGCCGCCCGCGCGGCCCTGCTTGCCGTCGAGAAGGCGATGACGCCGGGCAATTCCTTCGGCGACGTCTTCGACGCGCATGCCCGCACGCTCGAGGCGCATAATCTGACCAAGCACCGGCTGAACGCCTGCGGCTATTCGCTCGGCGCCCGCTTCACGCCGTCCTGGATGGACATGCCGATGTTCTACCAGGGCAATCCGGAGCCGATCGCGCCCAGCATGACGCTGTTCGCGCATATGATCATCATGGATTCGGAAACCGATACGGCGATGACGCTCGGCCGCACCTATCTTACCACGGAATCGGCGCCGAAGCCGCTCTCGCGCCATGATCTCGACTTGATCGTGCAGTGAATCCATAATGGTTGGTTCACGCGGGGGCGTTCGCCACCAAGGAGTTGTCGGGCAAATGAGACGATCGCAGGTGACGACCGTGTCATTGCTTGCGGCGCTGGCGCTGGCCGCCTGCACCAACGCCAAGGACGTCCTCGATCCTTCTGCCGTCAAGCCGCCGGCGGGTTCGGCCCAGGCTCTGCCGGCCACCCAGGGCACGTCGGCCACCGCATCGCCAACAACGACCACCGCGCCCGCGCCCACAGCGACCGCGGCGGCTTCAACGCCTGCCACGCCGGCTCAGGCCGCCGCCATCGCCAAGACCCGGCTGCAGGTAGCGCCGATCGTCGGCGCCTCGGTGGAGGCCGCAGCACCCTTGACGGCGGAATTGCAGACGCGCGCCAGGCAGCGCGGCGTGACCCTTGTCGGCAGCACCGACCAGACGGCGACGCATGTGCTGAAGGGATATTTTTCGACGATGTCCGAAGGCAAGGAGACCACAGTCATCTATGTCTGGGACATCTACGATCCTTCGGGCAACCGCCTGCATCGCATCAATGGGCAGCAGAAAGCGGCCTCGGTCGGCAGTGGCGAAGGCTGGCCGGCAGTAGCGCCGGCGACCATGCAGGCCATCGCCGACCAGACGATCGACCAGTTCACCGCGTGGCTCGGCGGCGACGGCGCCGGTTGATCGACCAACCTGTTGCCGGCTTGCGATCCAGCCGGCCTTTGTTGCGCCTTGTCGAACGATTCCCGATCACGAGGCTTGCAATACCGGCGCGGGCCGCTAAAAGCCCGGCATAAAGGCTCATGAGAGTCTGTCCGGTCTCTCCATCCTTCACCAGGAACGGTGCATGAAGCTTTTTGCGGGCAATTCCAACAGGGTGCTGGCCGAAGCGGTCGCTCGCTATCTCAACATCCCGCTGGGGAAGGCCAGCGTCAGGCGCTTCGCCGATCAGGAGATCTTCGTCGAGATCCAGGAGAACGTGCGCGGCGAGGATGTCTTCATCCTGCAGTCGACCTCCTATCCGACCAACGACCATCTGATGGAGCTGCTCATCATGATGGACGCCTTCATGCGCTCCTCGGCAAGGCGCATCACGGCGGTCATTCCCTATTTCGGCTACGCCAGGCAGGACCGCCGCGCCTCAGGCCGCACGCCGATTTCGGCCAAGCTCGTCGCCAACATGATCACCCGCGCCGGCGCCGATCGCGTGCTGACGCTCGACCTCCACGCCGGCCAGATCCAGGGCTTCTTCGACATTCCGACCGACAATCTGTTCTCGGTGCCGGTGATGGCCCGCGACGTGAAGGCGAAATACAAGCAGCTCGGCAATGTCGTCGTCGTATCGCCCGACATCGGCGGCGTAGTGCGGGCGCGCGCGCTTGCAAAACGCTTCGATGCGCAGCTCGCCATCGTCGACAAGCGCCGCGAGCGGCCCGGCGAATCCGAGGTGATGAACATCATCGGCGCCGTCGCCGGCAAGGATTGCCTCTTGATTGACGACATCGTCGATTCCGGCGGCACGCTCTGCAACGCGGCCGATGCCTTGCTCGCCAACGGCGCGACCAGCGTCACTGCCTACATCACCCATGGCGTGCTCTCGGGCGGCGCGGTTGCCCGCATCAGTGGCTCGAAACTGCAGGAACTGGTGATCACCGATTCCATCCAGCCGAGCCAGGCCGTGCTCGACGCGCCCAACATCCGCGTCATCTCGATCGCCGACCTGATGGGCGAGGCGATCTCGCGCACGGCGACAGAAGAATCGGTCTCAAGCCTGTTCGACTAAGCCGCGGCGCTGCTGGCTTGAACCGGGCCGCTTGATCGCTTTGGCCCCTCGCCTGACTCGCGCGCGCCGCGCATATAGCCGCGCGGCGAGCTGCCGAGCATGCGCTTGAACATGGTGATGAACGCCGGCACGCTGTCATAGCCAAGATCGAGCGCCACCCTGGTGATGGGTTCGCCGTCGGCGAGCCTCGGCAGCGCCGCGAACAGGCAGGCCTGCTGGCGCCAAGTGGAGAGCGACAGCCCGGTCTGGCGGTGGAAGGCGCGTGTGAAGGAGCGCCGGCTCATGCCAGCGGCATCCGCCCATTCGTCGATCGTCGCATGTGGCGAGGGCGCCGCGACAAAGCGCCGGCAGAGCGCCGCGAGCTTCGGATCCGACGGAAAAGGCAGGCCGAGCGGCCGCTCCGGCAGGTTCGGTATCTCATGCAGCAAGAGCCCCATGATCAGCCCGGCGCGTCCTTCGAGCTCGCCGCCCTGAGGCAGCTTCTCCGATTCCACGATCAGGCTGTGCATCAGCTCGGTGATGCCGACGACGCGTAATCCCTCCGGCAGGCCGGGAATTGCATCCGGCACCACATAAACCGAGCGCATCGAGACATCGCCCAGCATCTCGACCGAATGCTCGATACCGGCCGGTATCCACATCGCATGGTCGGGCGGCACCATCCAGCGGCCGTGCCTGGTCGTCACCAGCACGACGCCGACAAGCGCATGCAGCAACTGGCTGCGGCTGTGGCGGTGCCGCGGCACGTGGTAGCCGTCGGGATATTCGGTCGGCAGCGCGACCGCCGGCCCGACCGCCTGCTCCAGCCACTGCCAGCGGCTTTCATGCAGCCGGCCGAGCTCGGCGGCGTCGCCCCTGAAGATTTCCCGGCCATGCGGCATTCGATGTGGCCCACTTGCGAAACTATTGGACCAAACCACGAAAGAAGTCGCCATTCAAGCCGATTATAAGACAAGCGGCCAATAAAGCTGGCTGGCTGCGGTTCGCCGCCAAAAAGACCTGGAGCATTGCCTTGACCGATACGACCGCCACCGCCGTCGCCACCCCAGCGCCGGCAAGCCACGCCTCGGCGCAAGCGACGGCCTTCACCGTCATTCTTGCGGTGAGCTTCTGCCACTGCGTCAACGACATCATGCAGTCGCTGCTTTCGGCGATCTATCCGCTGCTCAAAGAGAATTACGGTCTCGATTTCTGGCAGATCGGCCTTCTTACGTTCACTTTCCAGGTAACGGCCTCGCTGCTGCAGCCTGTGATCGGCATGATCACCGACAAGCGACCGATGCCCTATTCCTTGCCTTGGGGCATGGCCTCATCACTGGTCGGGCTGGTGGTGCTCGCGCATGCCGGCCATTACTGGCTGCTCCTGATCGGCGCCTCGCTGATCGGTATCGGCTCGGCGATCTTCCATCCGGAATCCTCGCGCATCGCCCGCTTCGCCTCGGGCGGCCGCTTCGGTCTCGCGCAATCGCTGTTCCAGGTCGGCGGCAATTTCGGCCAGGCGATGGGCCCGCTGCTCGCCGCCTTCATCGTCGTGCCTTTCGGCCAGACGAGCATTTCCTGGTTCGCCGTCGGCTCGCTGATCGGCATCGTCGTGCTGTGGCAGGTTGGCGGCTGGTACAGCCGGCTGCGCGCCTCGATGGCCAGCCGCAAGCCGGCGGCTCACGTCTCGCCCTTCCCACGCAAAAAGGTCATGGGGGCATTGGCGGTGCTGACGCTGCTGGTGTTGAGCAAGAACGCCTATATCGCCTCGCTGTCCAGCTACTACACCTTCTACGCCATCCATAAGTTCGGCGTTTCGGTGCAGATGTCGCAGGTCATGCTCTTCCTGTTCCTCGGCGCCTCGGCGCTTGGCATCCTGCTCGGCGGCCCGTTCGGCGACCGCTACGGACAGAAGGCGATGATCTGGTTCTCGATCGTCGGCGTTCTGCCCTTCACGCTGGCGCTGCCTTACGCCAATTTGGAATGGACGATGGTGCTTACCGTTGTGATCGGCCTGATCCTGTCGTCGGCCTTCTCCAACATCGTCGTCTTCGCGCAGGAACTGGTTCCCGGCCGCGTCGGCATGATCGCCGGCATCTTCTTCGGCTTCGCCTTCGGCATGGGCGGCATCGCTGCGGCCGTGCTCGGCGTCATCGCCGACATGAAAGGCATCGACTTCGTCTACCACGTCTGCTCGTACCTGCCCTTCCTCGGCCTGCTGACCGTGTTCCTGCCGAACATGAAGGAGGCCAGGAAAGCCTGAGCCGGCCACTCCGGACGAGCTCCAGAGAGCAAAGCACCCGCGCGATGGCGGGTGCTTTTCTGGCGCTGGGACTCAGGCCTGGAAGAAAGCCAGGAGGTCGGCATTGATGACGTCCGCATGGGTCGTCGCCATGCCGTGCGGAAGGCCCTTGTAGACTTTGAGCTCGCCCTTCTTGAGCAGCTTGATCGCGAGCAGCGCCGAATCCGCGATCGGCACGATCTGGTCGTCGTCGCCATGCATGACTAGCACCGGCACGTCGATCTTCTTCAGGTCCTCGGTGAAGTCGGTTTCCGAGAACGCCTTGATGCAGTCGTAATGCGCCTTGGCGCCGCCCATCATGCCCTGCCGCCACCAATTGTCGACCACACCTTCCGACACCGTCGCGCCTGGACGGTTGAAGCCGTAGAAAGGGCCGGCCGGAACGTCGCGGAAGAACTGGGCGCGGTTCGTCGTCAGCGCCGAGCGAAAGCCGTCGAACACTTCGATAGGCAAGCCGCCGGGATTGGCAGCGGTCTTGAGCATGATCGGCGGCACCGCGCCGATCAGCACAGCCTTGGCGACACGGCCTCCGGAACCGTACCGCGCGACATAGCGCGCCACTTCGCCACCGCCGGTCGAATGCCCGACATGGATGGCGTTCTTGAGGTCGAGATGCGCAACCAGCGCCGTCACATCGGCGGCGTAGGTGTCCATCTCATTGCCGGTGTCAGTCTGGCTGGAGCGGCCATGGCCGCGGCGGTCATGGGCGATGACCCGATAGCCCTTGGAGAGGAAGAACAGCATCTGGGCATCCCAGTCGTCGCTGCTCAGTGGCCAGCCATGGTGGAAGACGACCGGCTGACCGGTGCCCCAATCCTTGTAGTAGATCTGCGTGCCGTCGTTGGTGGTGATCGTGCCGCTGCCCGAGCCGGCCTTCGCATGTGAAGCTTCAGTCATCTCAATCTCCGTTTTAGGTGTCGCGATAAATGATATCGCGATAATTATGTGTCTAGCGCAACAATGACTTCTTGTCCACGATAATATGTATCGCGATATGATTTTTTGTGCTAAAGAGCCTCACGACGTCGACAAAAGGATCATAGCGCGATGCCTCTGCCCCTGGACAATCAGCTCTGTTTCGCGCTCTACGCCACGAGCATGGCGATCAACCGTACCTACAAGCCCATGCTCGACGAGATGGGGATCACGTATCCCCAGTATCTCGTGCTCAATGCGCTTGGAGAGGCCGATGGCATGTCGGTCGGCACCATAGCGCGCCGGCTGGCGCTGGAATCGAGCACCGTCACCCCGCTGGTCAAGCGCATGGAGCAGGCGGGTCTGGTGACCCGCCAGCGCAGCCATCACGATGAGCGGCAGGTGCAGGTCGATCTCACCGCGGCAGGCCGGGCGCTGCTCACGCAATGCAGCTGTCTGGGCGAAACGCTGGTCGAGCGTTCAGGCATGACCTCGGCCGAGATCGATGCTCTCACGCGAAAAGTCCGGGCGTTGCGCGATGCGTTGAGCGGCGACCAATCGGCTGATGCTGCCTGACCTCCAAACGCCGGACAAAGTCTGCTTAGTGCAGGCCACGGCCCGCGTCCCATCGCCGGGGCCATTTCCGCCGCGGCTTGGCAGGCATCCTCGACGATGGTCCTTCGAGAAGGGCCGTTCAAAATCCTTGCTTAACCCGGCACGGCCTCTCTGCTGACCGGCGGCAGTGGCGGCGCATCCAGCCCCTGGAACGGGTCGCGCCAGGCATCGATATGCTCGATCCGCCGATACCAGCGGCTGAGCGATGGATAGTCATCGAGCGGCAACCGGGCAGCATCATTGAACGCGAGAAAGGTCGCCATACGAAAGTCGGCATAGCAAACCGAATTGCCGACCAGCCATTGGCGCCCGCAAAGCTCGGCTTCAAGGATGGCGGCCGTCATGTGGAACTGCCTCAGCCCCTCCTCGACCAATGCCTTGTCGATCGGCCCCAGTCCCCAGCGCTGTTTCGTGCCGCGCTCGAAATGCACCATGTCGCAGGCCCTGACGAAATTCTCCTTGCCCCAGCTCAGCCAGCGGATCATCTCCGGTTCGTCGTCGCCGGTGCGCCAGAAATCCGAATGCATGTCGCGCGAGAGCCGGCAGGCGATCGCATCGGCTTCCCACAGGCTCCATCCCGGGCCGACCAGGATGGGCAAGGTCAAATTTGGGTTCAGCGCGCGGTAGCGCTCGGCTTGCCCCGGCGCCATGGGCGAGGCGAATTCGAAGGCGACATCGGCCTTCAGATAGCGCGCCGACGCGACCGCGAGGCGAGGATTGGGATTGCGGCTGAACAGTAGTTTCATGTCGATCTCCGGTCCTTCGATTGCCTGCCAAGGACGTTTGAAACCGGCCCGATGCTACATGACGCATGCGGGCGGGACCCGGCGCAACTCGCCAGATCCGACTTTGCAGCGGAGCAACGCGTCGGCTATGCCTCCCGGGCCGGATATCATCGCTTAGCCTAGCCAAGCCTTCCCGTTCAACGGCTTGCGCCCCTGCCCGCCTTCCGCTATAGAGCCGCCACCCGCGTAGACACCCTTGGAGGCAACGCGGAGGAAGGCCGGCCAGGCCTGCATGATCCCCGAAGCGTTTGGACAGCCAAAAGCGTTGGATGGACCATGCAAGGCCGCGACGGCTTTCGACGTTTACGGATGGGCTTGCCCGCCGCGAGCGCTCCATAACACGCGAAAGGAAATGCCATGAGCCACGAGGCTTACGAGCTCAAGGCCGAAGCGCGCGAACAGGTCGGTAAGGGGTCCGCCCGTGCAGTTCGCCGCAACGGCAAAGTGCCTGCAGTTATTTACGGCGACAAGCAGCCCCCCCTGGCGATCGCCCTCAACTACAAGGACATCTTCTACAAGATCCACGGCGGCGGGTTTCTGACCACGATCGCTACGATCGATGTCGACGGCAAGAAGATCCAGGTCCTGCCGAAGGATTTTCAGCTCGATCCGGTCAAGGACTTCCCGGTCCATGTCGACTTCCTGCGCATCGGCAAGGACACCGAGGTCAATGTCGACGTGCCCGTCCACTTCATCAATGAGGACAAGTCGCCCGGCATCAAGCGCGGCGGCGTGCTCAACATCGTTCGTCACGAAGTCGAGTTCCACTGCCCTGCCAACGCGATCCCGGAATTCATCACCGTCGATCTCGCCGGCACCGAAATCGGCGACTCGATTCACATTTCGGCGGTTGCCCTGCCGGCCGGCGTCAAGCCGGTGATCTCCGATCGCGACTTCACCATCGCGACCATCGCCGGCTCCGCGGCAATGAAGCCGGAGACGGAGGAGACTGCCGAAGCGGCGGCGCCGGAAGCTGAGGCCGCTGAGGCCGAAGAGAAGTAATTCTCTCGGCGCCAGGAGACGACGATGCTTGTCTTTGCAGGCCTCGGCAATCCGGGCGCGAAATATCAGAACAACCGGCACAATGTCGGCTTCATGGCGGCGGACGCGATAGCCCGCCGCCATTCCTTTTCGCCCTGGTCGAAGAAGTTCCAGGGCCTGATCGCCGAGGGCGCCCTGGGCGGCGAGAAGATCCTTTTGATCAAGCCGCAGACCTTCATGAATTTATCCGGCCAGTCGGTCGGCGAGGCGTTGCGCTTCTACAAACTCGATGCCGCCGCCCTCACCGTCTTCTACGACGAGATCGACCTTGCCTCCGGCAAGCTCAGGGTCAAGGTCGGCGGCGGTTCCGGCGGCCACAACGGCATCCGATCGCTCGACCAGCATGTCGGCAATGCCTATCGCCGGGTGCGCATCGGCGTCGGCCATCCCGGCGTCAAAGAGATGGTGCACGGCCATGTGCTCGGCGATTTCGCCAAGGCCGACCGTGAATGGCTCGACGTGTTGCTCGACGCGATCGCCGGCGACGCCGCACTGCTGGCCAAGGGCGACGACAACTCCTTCATGAACCGCATCACGCTCGCGCTGCGCGAGAAGCTCGTGCCGACCGGCGATGACGATCGGCCTCCGCCCAAGGCGCCAAAACAGCAGAGCCATATCCGCCAGGCCCTCCCGCAGCAGCCGCCGGCGAAGGTTCCCGAGAGCGGGCCGATGGCCGCGATGCTGAAGAAGCTGTTCGGAAAAGACTGAGCGTCGAAACGACCATGCCAAGGGCTTGACGATCGTCCGCGCTTTCGCCCATAGCCCTCACCAAATCTCGAATTCCCGATAGGACCGGACGAACATGGGTTTCAAATGTGGCATCGTTGGCTTGCCCAACGTCGGCAAGTCGACGCTGTTCAACGCGTTGACCAGGACGGCTGCCGCGCAGGCCGCCAACTATCCTTTCTGCACCATCGAGCCGAACACCGGCGAGGTGGCGGTTCCGGACCCGCGGCTGCAGAAGATCGCCGCGATCGGCAAGTCGAAGGAGATCATCCCAACCCGCATCTCCTTCGTCGACATTGCCGGACTGGTGCGCGGCGCCTCCAAGGGCGAAGGTCTGGGCAACCAGTTCCTCGCCAACATCCGCGAGGTCGACGCCATCGTGCATGTGCTGCGCTGCTTCGAGGATGACGACATCACCCATGTCGAGGGCCGCATCGATCCGGTCGCCGACGCCGAGACCGTCGAGACCGAGCTGATGCTCGCCGATCTCGAAAGCCTGGAGCGCCGCATCGTGCAGGTCCGCAAGCGCGCCGCCGGCAAGGACAAGGAAGCAATGACCGTTCTGCCGATGATGGAGGCGGCGCTCGAACTGCTGCAGGCAGGTCGCCCGACCCGCGTCCTGCTCAATGGCATCGCGGCGGAGGATCTGCGCATCCTGCAGGGCCTGAACCTGCTCACATCGCATCCCGTGCTCTATGTCTGCAACGTCGCTGAGGCGGACGCTGCCACGGGAAACGAGCATACAAAGGCGGTGGAGAAGATGGCCGCCGCGCAGGGCGCCGGCACGGTGGTGATCTCGGCGGCGATCGAGGCGGAAGTTGCCCAGCTTTCCGACGAGGAGGAAATGGAGTTCCTCGCCTCGATCGGCCTTGACGAGCCGGGCCTCAACAAGGTGATCCGCGCCGGCTACGAGCTCTTGCATCTGATCACCTATTTCACCGTCGGGCCGAAGGAGACGCGCGCCTGGACGATCCACAAGGGCGATAAGGCACCGCAAGCTGCCGGCGTCATTCACACCGACTTCGAACGTGGTTTCATCCGCGCCCAGACGATCTCCTACAACGACTTCGTCACGCTCGGCGGCGAAGTGGCGGCCAAGGAAGCCGGCAAGGCGCGCGACGAAGGCAAGGAGTATGTCGTCCAGGACGGCGACATCATGCTGTTCAAGTTCAACACCTGAGTGCCTGGCTGGCTCACCAGAAAGGACTTGACCAAATTGGCTCGGGCCTCCATCCGGGATGCTCGACCTTCGGGATCACGCGTTCGTCAACCGGATTGCCGACATGACCGGAAAGACCTGGACCTATGAGGATTTCGTCGAGGGCGCCTCGCTCGACCTCGGCAGCAAGAATGTAAGCGCCGCCGAGATCATCGAGTTTGCCAGCGAATTCGACGCCCAGCCGATGCATCTCGACGAGGCGGCCGGCAAGGCCAGCATCCTGGGCGGCCTTTCGGCGTCGGGCTGGCACACTTGCGCGATGTTCATGCGCATGCTGTGCGATGCCTTCCTGCTCGATTCGACCTCGCAAGGCTCACCCGGCATCGAGCATGTCAAATGGAAGAAGCCGGTTCTGGCCGGTGACCGTCTCACCGGCAAGGTCACCGTGCTTTCCAAGCGCCAGTCCAAGTCGCGGCCGCAGATCGGCCTGGTCAGCATGCGCAGCGAGCTGTTCAACCAGCGCGGCGAATGCGTCTTCGAGCTTGAGAACACCGGCATGTTTCTGACCCGCGGGGCCGTCGCGTGACCCTGGACGAGTATTTCCTCATCGGCCAAACCGTCACCCTCGGCGCGCACAAATTCGAGGCCGGCGAGATCAAGGCGTTCGCCAGGAAATACGATCCGCAAATCTTCCATGTCGACGAGGAGGCGGCGAAGAAGAGCATGCTTGGCGGTCTCTGCGCCTCCGGCTGGCACACCGCCGCCACCTGGATGAAATACAACCTCGAAAAGCGCATGGAGACCGAGGGCGTGCGTTGGACCGGTCCCGGCCCGCAGCCCGAATTCGGCCCCTCGCCCGGGTTTCGCAACCTCAAATGGTTGAAGCCGGTCTATGCCGGCGAAACCGTGACCTTCACCCGCACAGCGCTTGCCCATCGGCCCCTTGCCGGCCGCCCCGGCTGGAGCCTGCTCACGCTGCGTTCCGAAGGTTTCGACTCCAGCGGCGATAAGGTTATCGAGTTCGACAGCGCGGTGCTGGTGAAGGTGGAGTAGCGAATGGTGAATAGTGAATGGTGACCAGTGAACCATTCCCTATTCACCATTCACTATTCACCATTCAACACTGATTAATGCCCCTCGAAGCCGATCAGCGTCCTTACCGGCACGCCGAGCGCTTCCAGTTTCTGGCGCCCGCCGAGATCCGGCAGGTCGATGACGAAGCAGGCGGCGACGATGTCGGCGCCGATCTGCCTGAGCAGCTTGACGGCCGCCTCCGCCGTGCCGCCGGTGGCGATCAGATCGTCGACCAGGATCACCTTCTCGCCTTGCGAGACGCCGTCCTTGTGCATCTCCATCTCGTCCAGACCGTATTCGAGGCTGTAGGCGACGCGCACGGTCTCGTAAGGCAGCTTGCCCTTCTTGCGGATCGGGACGAAACCCGCCGAAAGCTGATGCGCCACTGCGCCGCCCAGGATGAAGCCGCGCGCCTCGATGCCGGCGATCTTGTCGATCTTCAGCCCGGCGTAAGGATGCACAAGCTCGTCGATGGCGCGGCGAAAGGCGCGAGCGTCGCCGAGCAGCGTGGTGATATCGCGAAACAGGATGCCGGGTTTGGGGTAATCCGGAATGGTGCGGATGGCCGCAAGCAGCGTGTCTTCGAGCGAGGGTTTCATGAGACGAGCTCCGCGTGTCCGGCTGTCGGATATAACGGCGTCGACGCGCCCGGCGCAACGCAACCAACAACGGCTACCGCGATGGAGCCCGGGAGACAAGCGCATCCGGCAAAGGATCGGCATCGCCTGCCTTGCTCCCGTGCCGGCGC
Source organism: Mesorhizobium sp. M1A.F.Ca.IN.020.04.1.1 (assembly GCF_003997315.1). Lineage (NCBI taxonomy): Bacteria > Pseudomonadati > Pseudomonadota > Alphaproteobacteria > Hyphomicrobiales > Phyllobacteriaceae > Mesorhizobium > Mesorhizobium sp. M1A.F.Ca.IN.020.04.1.1. The sequence goes on along the minus strand of NZ_RZSN01000002.1, from coordinate 36,188 downwards.
CGCAAGCGAAAAAGGCGCCCGCTGGCGCCCTTGCAGAAACGTCGGCGACGGACGGCTCACATGCCGAGGTCGGACCGCAGCTCGGATCGCGCCACCTCGAACTCGGTCTTGAAATCGGGCCGGCTGAGCAGGACCGCGGCGATCGCGCTGCCGGAAATCTTGCCCATCTCGACATCCGACGGATAATGGATGCCGCCGACCACACGGTTATGGGCATATTCGGCCGCGCGGGCCATGATCTCGGGCCGCTTCTCCGGCACCATGTCGGACAGGATGTTGCCCATCATGGTGCCGACCCGTCGCATGGCCCGACGGCCAGGAACCGGAATTCGACAGCTCCACCGCTGGTTTGACCAGATCACTGAGCTGGTGCGGACGCGGCCGCTTCCAGACGTCCTTGGCCGGATCGGCGACCGCGCCTTCGGTAGCCACGCGGTCGAAGAAGGCGCTGAACTTCGGCAGCGTCTCCTTGCTGAATTTCGGTCCCATGACATCGGCGAAACGCCAGACATCCTCTTCGGCATCGGCGATAGCACGCTCTTCCATTTCGGGCGTTCGCGTCACTTGCAGGGTCAGCACCTCGCCGAGTTCTGCCTTGGTCTCGGCCGAATCATTGGCCGGCGGCGGCGGCAGGATCATCGTCAGGTCGATGTCCTTGTTGGTGACGAAGGGCTGGGCGTCCTCGGCGCGGACTGCCGAGGAGGCGACAAGAAGCAGCACCACGGCTGCAAGCGGCGCAAATCTTTTCATGGGGACGATCCTTTGAGGTGAGCCAACGCAGGATCGCGATGCGCAATGACAGCCATGTGACACGGCCGGATCAAAGCGGTCCCGAAATTGAAAAGGGCGCCTTTGCGGCGCCCCTCGAAAGTGTCTGACCGATCGCGGTTCAGTGCGCCACTTCGGCCCACACCTTGCGCTTGGTCAGGTAGACCAGCGCGCCGAACAGCAGCAGGAACACCAGCACGCGGAAGCCGGTCTTCTTGCGCTCTTCGAGATGCGGCTCGGCGGCCCACATCAGGAACGCCGACACGTCGCGCGAATACTGGTCGACCGTCTGCGGCGAGCCGTCGTCATAGGTCACCTGGCCGTCCGAAAGCGGTTTCGGCATCTTCAGCGACACGCCGGACAGGAAGTATGGATTGTAGTGCGTGCCTTCGGGGATGACCATGCCGGCCGGCGGCGCCTGGTCGTAGCCGGTGAGCAGCGAGTGGATGTAGTCCGGGCCGCCCTGAGCATACTGGGTGAAAATGTCGAAGATGAAACGCGGAAAGCCGCGCTCGACACCGCGCGCCTTGGCGAGCAGCGACATGTCGGGCGGAGCGGCGCCGCCATTGGCGGAGGCGGCGGCCTGTTCGTTCGGGAACGGCGACGGGAAGTGATCCGACGGCTTGCCCGGGCGGTCGAACATGTCGCCGGCATCGTTCGGGCCGTCATGGATGGTGTACTCGGCGGCAAGCGTCTTGATCTGCGCTTCCGAGTAGCCGAGGCCTTCCAGCGTGCGGAACGCCACCAAGTTCATCGAGTGGCAGGCCGAGCAGACTTCCTTGTAGACCTTCAGGCCGCGCTGCAGCTGGGCCTTGTCGTACGTGCCGAACGGCCCGGCGAAGCTCCAGCTCATTTCCTTCGGTTCATTGATCGGGAAATGCGTCGGGGCAGCCGCGTTGTGTTCCTCTTCGGCTGCGATGGCAGCGGTGCCCGCGACCACCAGGCCAAGCAGCGCCAGCGAGGTGAGAATCTTCTTCATGCCAAATCCCCTCAGATTCTCAGCCCTTGGTTTCCGGCGCGCTGACCGCGCCTGCCGGATGCCCGCCGGCTCCCTTGTTTTTCTTTTCCAGCACTGCCTCGGTGATCGAGTTCGGCAGCCGCCGCGGCGTCTCGATCAGGCCGAGCACCGGCATCACGACCAGGAAGAAGGCGAAGTAGAACAGCGTCGCCATCTGCGCCATGAACACGTATGAGCCTTCCGCCGGCTGCGAGCCCAGCCACCCGAGCAGGATGGCGTCGGCCACGAACAGCCAGAAGAACAGTTTGTACCAGGGCCGGTAGACCGCCGAGCGCACCTTGGAGGTGTCGAGCCACGGCACCAGGAACAGCATGGCGATGGCGCCGAACATGCACAGCACGCCGCCGAGCTTGGAGTTGATCGGCCCGATGTTGAAGGTGATGGCGCGCAGGATCGCGTAGAACGGCAGGAAGTACCATTCCGGAACGATGTGGGCCGGCGTCTTCAGCGGATTGGCGACCGTGTAGTTGTCCGGATGGCCGAGGTAGTTCGGCAGGTAGAAGACGAAATAGGCGAAGAAGAACAGGAACACGATCATGCCGAACGCGTCCTTGATGGTCGCATAGGGCGTGAAGGCGACGGTATCGGTCTTCGACTTGACCTCGATGCCGGTCGGGTTCGACTGGCCGACGACATGCAGCGCCCAGACGTGCAGCACGACGACGCCGGCGATCATGAACGGCAACAGGTAATGCAGGGCGAAGAAGCGGTTCAGCGTCGGATTGTCGACGGCGAAGCCGCCGAGCAGCAGTTCCTGGATCCAGTTGCCGACCAGCGGGATGGCGCTGAAGAAGCCGGTGATGACGGTGGCGCCCCAGAAGCTCATCTGTCCCCACGGCAGCACATAGCCCATGAAGCCGGTCGCCATCATCAGGAGGTAGATGATGCAGCCGAGGATCCAGAGCAGCTCGCGCGGCGCCTTGTAGGAGCCGTAGAACAGCCCGCGGAAGATGTGGATGTAGACGGCCACGAAGAAGAACGAGGCGCCGTTGGAATGGAGATAGCGCAACAGCCATCCCGAATTCACGTCGCGCATGATCTTCTCGACCGAATCGAAGGCGAGTGTGGTGTCGGACGTGTAGTGCATGGCCAGCACGATGCCGGTGAGGATCTGCGATACCAGCATGATCGACAGGATGCCGCCGAACGTCCACATGTAGTTGAGGTTGCGCGGCACCGGATAGGCAATGAAGCTGTCATAGACAAGCCGGGGAAGCGGCATACGGGCGTCGAACCAGCGTCCGAGACCCGTCTTCGGTGTGTAGGTGGAGTGTCCCTCGCTCATCGAAATATCCCCCTGCCTCAACCGATAAGGATCTTGGTATCGGAAATGAATTTAAACACCGGGATCGCCATGTTCTCCGGCGCCGGGCCTTTGCGGATGCGGCCGGCGGTATCGTACACCGAGCCGTGGCACGGGCAGAACCAGCCGCCGAAATCGCCTTCCTGGCCGAGCGGGATGCAGCCGAGATGGGTGCAGACCTGCACCATGACCATCCAGGCTTCCTTGCCGGGCGTGGTGCGGTTGGCGTCGGTCGCCGGCGCATCGGCCGGCAAGTTGGCATTGCGGGCGATCGGATCCTTGAGATCGTTGAGGCTAACCGCCGCGCCGTCCTTCATTTCCTTGTCGGTGCGGTTGCGCACCACGACCGGCTTGCCGCGCCACTTGACGACCAGCGAGCTGCCGGGCTGCAGCGAGGAGACATCGACCTCGACAGAAGCCAGCGCCAGCGTCGACGCATCCGGCTGCATCTGGTCGATGAACGGCCAGGCGACGGCCCCAGCGCCGACCACGCCGGCCATGCCGGTGGCGATGTAGAGAAAATCGCGACGGTTGGGATCGTGGATGTCGGTTGCGCTCACGGGTGCCTGATCCTTTCGCCTCTTTCCGTGCCGGCGGCCGAGCCTTGTCCCCGCTCAATCGCGCCGGCCCGACAGCGCATGGCGAACAGGCTAGCGAATTCCTCCGGCATTTGGAGGTTCGGTTTATGCGTGAAGCCCGTTTTTGTCCAGACGCGTGGAGGCACAAGGGCACATTGTCGCGGGCACATGCCGCGGCCCGCGCAACGGCTTGATGATCGGGCCGCCGAACAGCGCTAAATAGCACTAACTTCAGCGGTAAATCGGAGCTCCGCTTGCCTCGACAGCGACCGCCGGCCCGGTCTATTGTCGAGCCATGGCGCATGTCATCGACCGCGACAAATGGGCGAGCACGCCCGACCGTTGGCAAGGCCAGCTGCAATGCGGCGCATTTGGCTCCAACTCCTGCCTGATCTTCAATTATCAACCCGAGATCGGCGGCGGCCCGCGTCTGCATAAGCATCCTTACGCGGAGATCTTCGTCATCCGTTCCGGCACCGGCCTGTTCACGGTCGGCGATCGGCAGATAACGGCCACCGCAGGCCAAATTCTGATCGTGCCGGCCGACACGCCGCACAAATTCACCAATCTCGGCCCCGGTCCGCTCGAGACCACCGACATCCACGAGAACGGCAGCTTCATCACCGAATGGCTGGAGTGATGCGGCTTATTCGAGAGACAGGCCCTGTCCGCGGACCGATTCCCGCCTAGTTCTGTCGGTCGGAGCGATCGGACAGGTGAAGGCCGGGCGGATGGAAACTTCCAGCATCGAGGTTGAAGGACTGACCATTGCGATCCGCGAAGCCGGACCACGGGATGCGCCCGGCCTCGTGCTGCTCCACGGCTGGCCTCAAAGTTCCCATGCCTTCGAGAACGTGATCGGTCGGCTGGCCACCGATCAGCGCGTGATCGCGCCGGACCTGCCGGGTATAGGCGGCTCGCAAGGCACGCGCAAAACCGGTGAGAAAGCCCATCTGGCCAGGGTGATAGCGGCCTTGATTGACGCCTGCGGCCTGCGACAGGTCATAGTGGCCGGCCATGACGTCGGCGGCCAGATCGTCTTCGCGCTTTTGCGCAACCATCCGGAAATCCTCTCCGCCGCCGCGATCATGGATGTTGTCGTTCCGGGCGTGGCGCCGTGGGACAAGGTCATCCGCAATCCAAACCTCTGGCATTTCGCGTTCCACGCGGTTCCTGCTCTCCCGGAACTGCTGGTTGGGGGTCACGAGCGCGCCTATTTCGACTTCTTCTTCGACACCCTTTCGAAGGAGAAATCCGCCATCCCGGCCGAAGCAAGAGACATCTACGCCAAGGCCTATTCGCGGCCGGAAAGCCTCAAGGCCGGCTTCGACTGGTACCGCGCCTTTTCCGAGGACGCCAAGGCCAATGCCGTTCCGCCGGCAAGCCCGATCGATACGCCGGTGCTCTGCCTCAGGGGCGCTGCCGAGACCGGCGAGATCAGCGATTACCTCAATGGCTTGAAGGCCGCCGGCCTCTCCAATGTCGAGGGCGACATCATCCCCGATAGCGGGCACTTCGTCGCCGATGAGAATCCCGGAGCGCTCGCCTTGCGCCTCGCGCGCTTTCGGAAGGAAGTCAGCGCTTAGCTGGCGCCGAGCCTGACCAGCACCGCCCGCGGGATGTCGTATTCGCGGATCACGGCGTCGTGCTTGCGCAGCCCGCAGAGTTCGCGCTGGATGAAATAGGCGTGGACGGCTTCTGCCGCTTCTTTCAGCAGCCGGTTGCGATCCCCGCCTTCCCCATTTTCGCGCAGCTTCGCCAAGGCCTCTTCGACGCGCTGGCCGGCGCGACCGAGGGCGGCGGCCTTCTCGGCGAGTATTTCGTGGCCGAGCAGATCGAGAGCGCTCTCCTGCGCGCCTGACCGTCCGAAATTGCTGGGCATTCTGATCGACATGGCTGCGTTTCTACTCCGCCGGGCGCGTCTCTTCCAGCGCGCTTTCCTCATTGAAGAGGAAGCCGCCGGACTGCCGTTTCCAGAGCCGCGCATAAAGACCGTCCAGCGCCACCAGCTCATCATGCGTGCCTTCTTCGACGATGCGGCCGCCGTCGAGCACGATCAGCCGGTCGAGCGCTGCGATGGTGGAAAGCCGGTGGGCGATGGCGATGACGGTCTTGTTCTCCATCAGCCTTGCCAGGTTTTCCTGGATCGCCGCCTCGATGTCGGAATCGAGTGCCGAGGTCGCCTCGTCAAGGATGAGGATCGGCGCATCCTTGAGGAAGAGGCGGGCGATCGCCACGCGCTGACGCTGGCCGCCGGAGAGCTTGACGCCGCGCTCGCCGACATAGGCTTCGTAGCCAAGGCGCTCGCGATTGTCGCGCAGCCCCATGATGAAGTCATGCGCCTCGGCTTTGCGCGCCGCGGCGATCACCTCAGCGTCGGTAGCGTCCGGCATGCCGAGCTTGATGTTGTCGCGCAGCGAGCGGTGGAACAGCGCCGTGTCCTGGCTGACCACGCCGATATTGGCGCGCAGCGAATTCTGCGTCACACGGGCGATATCCTGGCCGTCGATCAGGATCCTGCCGCCCTCGAGGTCGTAGAGGCGCAGGATGAGATTGGCCAGCGTCGTCTTGCCGGCGCCGGACGGACCGACAAGCCCGACCTTCTCGCCTGGACGCACGACGAGGTCGATGCCCTCGAGGACCCCTGCCCCTTTCCCGTAGTGGAAGGTGACGTCCTTGAGGTCGATGCGGCCACCCGCAACCACCAGCTCCTTGGCATCCGGGGCGTCGGTCAGGCCGAGCGACTGCGAGATCAGCGCCTTGGAATTTTCCAGCACGCCGAGATTCCTGAGGATACTGTTGAGCTGCATCATCAGCCGTCCCAGCAGCATGTTGAGCCTCAGCACAAGCGAGAGCGTGAAGGCGACGGCGCCGACGGTGATCGAGCCTTCCACCCACAGATAGACTGCAAAGGCGGCGATCGCCGTGATCATGATGCCGGAAAGCGTCGTCAGCGCCACGCGCACACCGGTCAGCCGCCGCGTGAAGGGCCGCAGCGCATCGAGATAGATGTCGAAGCCGTTGCGGATGTAGCGGTCGTCGCCGTCGGCCGCGAACAGCTTCAGCGTCTGCACATTGGAATAGGAATCGACGAAGCGGCCGGTGATCATCGAGCCGGCCTCGGCGGTCGCCTCGGCATGCTTGCGGATTGCCGGCAAATGGAGCCTGGCCAGCCAGCCAAAGGCGACGATCCAGATCACCACCAGCGCCGCCAGCCTGAGGTCGAGGCCGGCGACCAGCGCCAGCGTCGTCACCGTGTAGACGATCATGAACCAGACGACTTCGATGAAGCTTTCCATGAGGTCGCCAGTGGCCTGCCCCGCCTGCCAGACCTTCGTGGCGATACGCCCGGCGAAGTCGTTTTGGAAGAAGGCGTAGGACTGGCGCGAGACATGCCGGTGCGCCTGCCAGCGCACCAGGCTGTAGAAGCCCGGCGTGATCGTCTGCTCGTCGACCAGCGCCGAAAGGCCGACCACCAGCGTGCGGATGATCAGCACCACCGCGCCCATGAACAGCAGCTCTGGCCCGGCGGCGGCCCACAGCGCGTGCCAGCTGCGTTCGCCGGGAAGCTGGTCGAGGATATCGACCAGCCGTCCGACGAAATAGAACAGCCCGGCCTCGACCAGCGGCGCGATGCCGCCGATGATCAGCATGGCGAAGAAAGCGAGCTTCGCTTGCCCGACATAGTGCCAGAGGAAGCCGCCGACGCTGGCAGGCGGACGAAGATTCGCCGGCTCGCGGAACGGGTAGACCCAGCTTTCGAACCAGCGATAGACGGCCTTCATCATTCCGCGGCTTCACCTTTCGTCGGCAGATCGTCGGCCGCCTGCTTTTCCTCGAGCAGGAAGCCGCCCGACTGGCGCCGCCAGAGTTGGGCATAGAGCCCGCCTTTGGCGATCAACGCTTCATGCGAGCCGTCCTCGACGATGCGGCCCTTGTCCATGACGACGAGCCGATCCATTGCCGCGATGGTCGACAGACGGTGGGCGATGGCGATGACCGTCTTGCCCTGCATGAGCTTGTAGAGGTTCTCCTGGATAGCGGCCTCCACCTCCGAATCGAGCGCAGACGTAGCTTCGTCGAGAATGAGGATCGGCGCGTCCTTCAGCATAACGCGGGCAATGGCGATGCGTTGCCGCTGGCCGCCGGACAGCTTCACGCCGCGCTCGCCGACGAGCGCCTCATAGCCGCTTTGTCCATGCGGATCGGTCAGTCCCGCGATCACATCGTCGATCTGCGCGGCCTTGGCGGCGCTGAACATCGCCTCGTCGCTGGCGGACTGGCGTCCATATTTGAGGTTCTCGCGGACGGATCGATGCAAGAGCGACGTATCCTGATTGACGAAGCCGATCGCCGCGCGAACGCTTTCCTGCGAGACGTTGCGGATGTCCTGTCCGTCGATCAGCACCTTGCCGTCCTGCACGTCGAACAGCCGCAGGACGAGATTGACCAGCGTCGACTTGCCGGCCCCGGAACGGCCGATCAGGCCCACCCGCTCGCCCGGCGCGATCTTCAGCGACAGATTGTCGATGACGCCGCCTTTGCCGTCCTTGCGCCAATAGTTGAAGTTCACCTGCTCGAACTCGATGCCGCCGGCTTTGACCACGAGGGCCGGCGCGTCCGGCTGGTCCTGCATTGTGATGGGGCGCGCGATCGTCGTCATCGAATTGCTGGCGACGCCGATCTGCCGGAAGACGTTGGCGCCGACATCGAGGATCCTGCCGGAGATGTTGGCGATCTGCAGCGCGAACGGTATCGCCGTCGCCACGGCCGCCGTGGTCATGGCGCCGGTGTTCCAGCCGGCCAGCGCCAACCAGCTTATGGCGATAAGCAGCGCAGCGTTGAGGACGAACAGGGCCGACCACATCAGTGTGAAAACGCGCATCAGCTGGTAAAACGTGTCGGCGTGCTCGACGACGGCTTGCGAGACATATTTGTTTTCGTGCTCGCCGGTCGAGAATGTCTTGAGCGTCAGGATATTCGTGTAGCTGTCGACCATGCGGCCGCTCACCTGCGACCACCGCTCCGACAGTTGGGACGAGCGCTGGGTGATCCTCGGCATCGCAAACCAGAAGATCATGCAATAGAACACCAGCCAGGCCGCCACCACAGCCAGAAGAAGCGGGTCGAGCCGCGCCAGCACAACGATGGCGACCGCGACGAAGACCAGCGCGTACCAGACGGCATCGACGGTGAGATTGACGCTCATCTCCACCGAGTCGCCGCTTTGCATGACCTTCGTTCCGATGCGGCCGGCGAAGTCGTTCTGGAAGAATGACCAGTCCTGACGCACGACATGCCAATGGCTTCGCCAGCGGATGAGGTCGATGAGGTTCGGCGCGATGGCGTGATTGCGGATAAGCGCGTCGATAACCATGGACAGCGGACGCAGCAGCACGACGATCGCCATCATGACGAGCAGCGGCCCATGCGCGGCGAAGAAATCGCCCGGCCTGGTGTTGGAGAGCAGGCCCACGATCAGGCCGACGAAAATCGGCAGCATCGCGTCCACTATTGCCGCGACGGCAACGATGATCATGCGCAGCCAATAGGCGGCGCGAAACTGTCTTATGAAATACCAGTAGAACCGCCAAAGTCCCATTGGCGGCTGCCTGTCTTCGGCCAGCGCCACCGGCGAATAATGGCTTTCGAACCAGGTGAAGATGCGGTCGAACATTTTTCTCTCGTAGATGCCGGAACCCCGCCGGCACCCGATTTGGTCGCGGGCAGGCCTCTGACGGGTCGTGGTTACGCCCGGGAGCGATTCCCCGCAATTGCCGTAACCTTGATGCCAATCGCGATCGCGTTACTCCGCCGCCATCTCGGAGTGAGACCCTTTGGCATCGGACTCAGCCGGCGCATCATCGAGGAGGAACCCACCCGACTGGCGCTGCCAGAGCTGGGCATAAAGGCCGCCCTTGGTGACAAGCTCTTCGTGCGAGCCTTCCTCGATGATGCGCCCCTTGTCCATGACGACGAGCCTGTCCATCGCAGCGATGGTCGACAGCCGATGCGCGATGGCGATCACGGTCTTGCCTTGCATCAGCTTGTAGAGGTTCTCCTGGATCGCCGCCTCGGCTTCCGAATCGAGCGCCGACGTCGCCTCGTCGAGGATGAGGATCGGTGCGTCCTTCAGCATGACGCGGGCAATGGCGATGCGCTGCCGCTGACCGCCGGACAATTTGACGCCGCGGTCGCCGACATGTGCATCGAATCCCTTGCGGCCGTTATGGTCCGAAAGCGCGCCGATGAAATCGAGCGCCTCCGCCCGCCGGGCCGCCTCGATCAGCATCTCGTCGGTGGCGTCAGGGCGCCCGTAGAGGATATTCTCCCGCACCGACCGATGCAGCAGCGAGGTGTCCTGCGTCACCATGCCGATCTGCGCGCGCAACGAATCCTGCGTTACCCCGGCGATCTCCTGGCCATCGATGAGGATCCTGCCGCTTTCCAGGTCGTAAAAACGCAGCAAAAGGTTGACTAGCGTCGACTTGCCGGCGCCGGAGCGGCCGACGATGCCGACCTTCTCGCCGGGTTTCACAGTGAGCGACAGGTTCTCGATGACGCCCTTCTGCTTGCCGTAGTGGAAGCGGATCTCCTCGAAACGGATCTCGCCCTGACTGACGGCGATGTCGCTGGCGCCCGGGCGGTCCTCGACCAGCCGCGGCAGCGAGATCGACTGGATGCCGTCTTGCACCGTGCCGATATTCTCGAACAGGCTCGACATCTCCCACATGATCCACTGCGACATGCCCCACATCCTGAGCACCAGGCCGATAACCACGGCGACTGCGCCGATCGTCACCGCCTCGCCCAGCCATAGCCACAGCGAGATCGCCGTCACGGAAAACAGAAGCAGCGAATTCAGGATGTAGAGCATCCCATATAACTGCGTCACCAGCCGCATCGAGCGGTAGACCGTATCGAGGAAGCTCGCCATGCCCTCCCTGGCGAAAGTTGCCTCGCGGCGGGCATGCGAAAACAGCTTCACCGTCTGGATGTTGGTGTAGCTGTCGACGACGCGGCCGGTCATGGTCGAGCGCGCATTGGCCTGCTCCTCGCCGACCTTGCCGAGCTTTGGGATGAAAAAGCGCAAGAGCCCGATATAGCCGACCAGCCATACACCCAAGGGCACAGCCAGTCGCAAGTCTGCCGAGCCGACGATGAACAGCATGCTGAGGAAGTAGACGACGACATAGTTTAGGACATCGATCAGCTTGATGACGCATTCGCGCACGGCAAGAGCGGTCTGCATCAGCTTGGTGGCGATACGGCCGGCAAACTCGTCCTGGTAGAAGGCCATCGACTGCTTGAGCAGGTAGCGATGCACCTGCCAGCGGATGCGCATGGGATAATTGCCCATCAGCGTCTGCTGGTTGAGCAGCGAATGCAGCCATACCGTGCCCGGCAGCGCGAACAGCACGATGAAGGCCATGCCGGCGAGTTTCCAGCGCTCCGTCTCAAGGAAGGTTTCGCGGTTCTGCGCCGACAGCCAGTCGACGATGCGGCCCATGAAACCGAACATCCACGCTTCGGCAAGGGCTATCGCTGCCACAAGCACGGCATCGACGAGGATATAGGGCCAGGCCCCGCGCGTGTAATGCACGCAGAAGGCGACCAGCGTCTTCGGCGGCTCGACCGGCTCCGCGGCGGGAAACGGATCGAGCCTCTTCTCAAACCAGCGGAACATTCGAGGCACTCGACGATTTGTGCGCTCACGCGGCGCGGGGTTGATTGGTAAGGCCGTCCGGCCGCACGGCGCCGCGGGCCGGCGATACGGAATTGTCCGTATCGCCGGCCCTGCTTCGCGCAATATAGGGTGTCGCGGGCTTTTCGCCGACAGGCTTGCCAGAGGATCCTGACGACAAGCTGTCGCCAGCCCTGGTTTTGCCCGGTCGGACCATGCGGATGATCCGGCGCACCAGCGAGGGTCGACCGGGATCGGGCACCGCGCGCGAGAAGTCGACGTCCGGCAGCATGCCGCGATGCGGACGCCGGCGCGTCTCGGCGTGCACCGCCGACGAGTAAGTCTCGCCGATCAGCAGCGCCCAGGTCGCCACCTTGCGCTCATGCAAGCTTCTTGAACCCGGTATTTTAAAGGGATCGAACATCGGTCCGTCCTCCATGTGCAAATGCGTTAAAAAGGGTGATGCGAGCTCGACCTCCGGCATTCGGCCGGAGGGACGCGACGCAGTCAGGACATGACGGCAAGCGTCAGTCCCGACCTGACGGCCAGCGTCGGTGTCGACACGTTCAGGCGGGGCGGGGCGCCGCTTTGGCAGTTTGAGAAACATCGCAAGATTCCTTCGAAGGCCGAAAACTGGGTTCGGCGGGAATCGGTGCGATGAGGTCTAAAAGTGTCAGAAGAATCGTCGTACCGAAACCGCCGTTGGGCATACGTGGGCCCCAAAGAGGAGCTGCCCGGAGAAGGGCTGGAAGTGCATGGTCATCATGTGGTCCCTCTCCTTCGGTTCGGGTTGACGATGATGGGCGTATACTCGACTTCGCAGAAAATGGCCACCCGCCAGTCTAGAAATCGCCAAAAGCCGGAGCCGCCTGTGGCCGTTCTGCCACTTATTAGAAGGATGCGGAAATGAACGACCGTCTCCGCATCGGGCTCTACCAACCGGATATCGCCGGCAATACCGGGACGATCCTGCGCTTCGCCGCCTGCCTTGATCTTGGCGTCGACATCATCGAGCCGGCCGGTTTCCCGCTCTCCGATCGGGCGCTGAAACGCGCCGGCATGGACTATCTCGAAATGGCGGCGCTTGCCCGCCATGCCGACTGGCACGCCTTCGAGGAATGGCGCCGAACGAACGCGCGCCGCCTTGTGCTGCTCACCACCAAGGCCGAGACCGCCTACACGCGGTTTGCTTTCGCCGCCGGCGACGTCCTTCTGTTCGGCCGCGAATCCGCCGGCGTGCCGGAAGAGGTTCATCAGGCGGCGGATGCGCGACTGACCATTCCGATGCGGCCGGGCGCCCGCAGCATCAATGTCGCGCTGTCCGTCGCGATGGTCGCGGGCGAAGCGGTCCGCCAGCTCGGATAGGCTGCTCAAGCCCTGCTCGTCGTCGCGAACGCCTCCCACTTGCGGCGTCAGTCTCACCCAGGCGCACATCGCCTTCTCCTCAATTTGCCTTGTCAGGCTTTCCTCGCTACAAGCTCAACCTAACTTGAGGTCAAGCGGAAAGTGCGAGACGGCTCCGGTGAAGGAATTGACGGTCGGCCAGGTGGCGATGCGCAGTGGCGTCGCGGTCTCGGCGCTCCATTTTTACGAAGCGCGCGGGCTGATCCGCAGCCATCGCACCGCGGGTAACCAACGGCGCTACGGCCGCGACGTGCTGCGACGGGTGGCGATCATCCGCGTCGCCCAGGAGGTCGGCATCTCGCTCGCCGAAATCGGCGCGGCATTCCACTCCCTGCCCGAGGGCCGCACCCCGACGCGCGAGGATTGGAATCTGCTTTCAACGGCTTGGCGCGACGGCCTCGATCATAAGATCGCCCAATTGAAGAAGCTGCGCGACGGCCTGACCGACTGCATCGGCTGCGGTTGCATGTCGATCGACAAATGCCCGCTTCGGAACAAGGAAGACCGACTGGCCAGAGAGGGAACTGGAGCGAGACGGCTACTGGTGCCCTGAGGATTTTTCAATCTGCCGCCGGCAGCCGTCGCATGGTGAATTCGATGACGTCGCCCGGGCGCTCGAACCAGCTTTCGATCTCGGTCCAATAGGCCTGCTTGGGAAAGCGCTCGAACCATTCCTTGGCTTTGAGGCGCGCGGCCGGCCGCGGCAGCACGAAAGTCTCGCGCAAAAATCCGTCGCGCGGCTCTCTTTCGCGCTCGGCCCGTGAGCGCTCCAGCCTCTTCTTCAAGCCATCCAGCGGCGGTCTTGCCGGGGTGCGCACGAGCAAACTCCTTGCACCTTGGTCAGACGGGACTTGACCCTTGCCCTTAAGAGATTAGGGATCGCGCGCAGAAAAAACGAGTCATTTGTCGGGCAAGCAGCCTGGACTGGAGACGGAATTGGAACGACCCGACATTGCGGTGGGCCTGCCTGACGACATCGAGCAGAAGAAGATGAAGGCCCGCCTCTGGTTCGAAGCGCTGCGCGAGCGCATCTGCGCCGCCTTCGAGCAGATCGAGCAGGAACTCACTGGACCGCAATCGGCATGGTCGCCCGGGCATTTCGAGCAGACGCCGTGGGAGCGCGACGACGGCAAAGGTGGCGGCGGCACCATGTCGATGATGCGCGGCCGCGTCTTCGAGAAGGTCGGCGTGCATACCTCGACCGTCCACGGCGAATTCTCTCCCGAATTCCGCAAGCAGATCCCGGGCGCCGACGAGGATCCGCGCTTCTGGGCGAGCGGCGTTTCGCTGATCGCGCACCCCTGGAACCCCAACGTTCCGGCCGTGCATATGAACACACGCATGGTCGTGACCACCCGCCACTGGTTCGGCGGCGGCGCCGACCTGACGCCGGTGCTCGACCGCCGCCGTACCCAGGACGATCCCGACACGATCGCCTTCCACCGCGCCATGCAGTTCGCCTGCGAGAAGAACGCCGGGGTGGCCGACTATCCGAAATTCAAGGCGTGGTGCGACGAGTACTTCTTCCTGCCGCATCGCAACGAGGCGCGAGGAATCGGCGGCATCTTTTTCGACTGGCTGCATTCCGATGAGGGCAAGGGCGGCTGGGACGCCGATTTCAATTTCGTCCAGGATGTCGGCCGCTCTTTCCTCGTCGTCTATTCCCATCTGGTGCGGGGCAATTTCAACCAGAACTGGACCGACGGCGACCGCGAGGAACAGCTCGTCCGGCGCGGCCGTTACGTCGAATTCAATTTGCTTCACGATCGCGGCACCATCTTCGGCCTGAAAACCGGCGGCAATGTCGCCTCGATCCTCTCCAGCCTGCCGCCCGAGGTAAAGTGGCCGTAAAAATCCGGTGAGCGGAAGGCCAGCCGCATTGCTGTCCCATTCGCCGAATTTTGACCGGCAATGTGGCAGGAGCGATTTCTTTTTCGTCTAATATCCTTTTGAAAAAATTGATCTATTTAACGTGCCGGGTCGGGAAGCGCCGGCGGCTCGTCACTGCTACGAGCCGCGACCCGACGCGTCCGGACGGCCCTGATCGAGCGGAGTGCCTTCCCAATGGTGCCCGCATCCCAGGAAAACATCCTATGCGCAAGCTTATTGTGACGGCGGCAACCGCCGCCTTTCTCGCCTCCGGTGGCGCCGCGTTCGCCGCGGTAAAGCACACCACGGGAACAGTGAAGAGCTTTGATGGAACGGCCATGAGCCTTGTTCTGGACAACGGATCGACCTTCACGCTGTCCAAGGCCTTCAAGGATCCGGGCATAAAGCCGGGCGAGAAGGTTCGCGTTTCCTGGGATATGAGCGGCAAGAACAAGATTGCCGAGGCTGTCAAAATCATGAAGTGACGGCCTGCACGGCCAGCAATTGCAGAAACGTTGAAGCGGTTTCCGCTGGAATTGCGTCAAAACAAAAAGACAGTGCGGTTCATCGTTTCACGGAAACCAGGTGGCAACGGGCGGAGCAGCAATGCTCCGCCTTTGATTTCGCGCGGAGACCGTGAAAAAACAATTCGCCACCGGCTCCAATGCAACCGAAGCCGGCGACATGTGTTATGGTTTTCCACCGGGGCAATTTCAGGAAAATGCGATGCGGCTTTCCATGCGGAATTGCATGATAACAAGGAGCGGAATCAGGGCTCCGGACCTAGGAAAGGAAAAACCATGAAGGAGTTCCAATGCGGGACACTCGTCCCGGGCTGCGATTGGCACACGCGCGCCGAGGAGGAAGCCGAGGTCATGCGCCGCGCCGTCGAGCACATGCGTGAAACCCATGGCGAAACCACCATCCGCGAGACCATGATCGAGGCGATCCGCTCGCGCATCCAAAAGGTCCGCGACGCGGCCTGAGGCATCGGGTCACCGTTTTCGGACGACCATTGGCAAAGCCGGCGAGTTGGATGCAGCATCCGGCGCATCTCGCTTCGTTTGCGTCTGATCGCTGGCAACGGCCTGGCTTCGCCGAATTCAAGCAAAAACTTATATTCGTACCGGCTTGGATAACCCCGCGGTAACGGTCTCCATGCGATCGTCGCGCATGATCCGGCGACCGCGGCTGCCCGAGGAGCCGTCCGCCACAAGGCGCGTCTGGATCCGGTGGGGCGAGGTGCTTCGCGCATGCGCGAAAGATCCAACAAACGAGACGGTTTCGGCGCAGCCGCACTGTTGCTGTGCCTAGTCGTTGGCGCCTCGCCGTCGATGGCCCAGGAAATGACCACGTCGCTCGTGAACATCCACCAGGGGTCATGGCTCAGCGACCGCGCCAGAGCTCTCGGCAATGGCGGCTATGAGCTGCAGGACGGGAGCTGGGTCTCATTCAATCGTTGGTACCACAGCGATTGGGTCGACATGCACGTCGACTTCATCACGCAACTTACCGAAGACAGCGGCTTTCTGTGGGGAGTGGGAACCGGGGAACAAGCCGAGAAGTACCGCATCGCGCCGAGCCTCAAGCTCGGTTTTCTCACCCAGACCCATCCGAGCCTCAACAGCACTCTCTCCCTTTCGGTTACCTCGACCTTCGGCGGCAACCTGAGCGAAAAGCCATGCGTGGCCGACTACGGGGATCTGGGCACCTACAGCGTCAACTGCCGGCTTGCGGCCGGGGAGACGGCGCCTGAGGACACGCTGAAATATCTGGTTAACGCTACGCCCGAAAGGCTGCGCCTGTGGCTCAACTACCGTGTTACTTTCTGATCGCCGGGATGCCGCGCATGAGAAATCTTCCTGCTCCCGAACTTCGCGATCGTCCGTCCTCGTTCCTGCTTTGACCGGGAGTAAGACCATGTCTGGTAATTTCTGGAAGCTCGGCATTGCCGCGGCACTGACCATTCTGCCGGCATGCCTGGCGTCGGCGCAGGAAGCTCTCGACGCGGACCAGTCGGCCGCGCTGTGCCACGGCGGCGGGTCCATATGCGTAAGCGCAAAGATACCGGTTGCGCGAACGACACAAGCGGTGCAGAGCTGGATGAGCCCCGATGTCGGCGCCGCGTGGGCGGCTGGCTACAAGGGCAAGGGCGTCACCATCACCATCGTCGACGACTTCAGCAGCTCATCGCGCTTCTCCGGCAATTTCGGCATCGGCACGCAATATCAGCGGCACGGAGAGTGGACGCGCGAAGAAGCAAGCATGATCGCTCCTGCGGCGACCATCCGCTCCAAGGACTTCTCGACGGGTTCGGCCGTCCCGCTGGCAAGTGGCCGCGACGTCCTCAACCTCAGCTACGGCATGTACGCGAACGCGGGTTACAGCGTGAACCAGATCCGCTGGGCCCCGGAGGAGCAATCGATCATCTCCTACGCCAGCAAGGGATCGGCCATCGTCTCGAAAGCGGCTGGCAACGATTCGGTTGCGGTCGGCGGCGTCACCAGCGGACAGCAGGATTATCTCGATCTCGCTCTGATCGGCAAACCGACGGCGATCTTTGTTGGCGCGCTGTCCACAAACGGCACGGCGTCAAACAAGGCTCAGCTTGCCTGGTATTCCAATTACGCCGGCTCCGACCCGACCGTGCAGAGCCATTTCCTGGTGGTCGGCGTCGAAGGCGACAAGACCGGCCTTTACGGCACATCGTTCGCAGCGCCTATCATCTCCGGATATGCCGCAATCATCGGCAGCAAATTCACCAAGGCGACCCCGGTTCAGATCACCAACGACCTGCTCAACACGGCTCGCACCGACACGCTGGTCAACTACAACCCCTCAGTCTACGGCAAGGGCGAGGCAAGCCTTTCGCGCGCCCTGGCCCCGGTGGCGATACGCTGAGCGGCGCCACGATGTAGGACTGATCTAAGCCTCGAGTGCCTGCGCGGCGCGTTTGAGCAGCGCGCCGCGATCCATGGCGAATGCTGAATCCACCCATTCCCTTTCGAGATTCTTCAGCGTGGCGCCAAGCTTCGGGCCGGGCGCGGCGCCGAGTTCGGTCAGGTCGGCCCCCTTGATCGGAAAGCTCGGCTTTTGCCATTTCAAGGCGAAGCCGAGCAGGCGCGAGAAACCGCCGGCTTCCATCATCGCCCGATCGTCCTCGATGGCCCGTGTCCGCGCGGCGGCGAGCGCGAGCCGCAGCCGATCGACGAAGCCTTCGCGGTCGCCGAAATAGAGCTTTTTCGACAATTCCGTCTCGGTCGTCTTGGGTTCAGTCGGAACCGTCAGTGCCCAGTGTCGCAGGCGCTCCCCCTCGTCGGTCGAAAATCTCAGCCTTTCGGCAAGCGTCTTCATGCGCGCGGCATCCGGCGGAACGACGGCCTCCAGCCTGAGCAGCGGATCGGCATCCCAGCCGAGATCCTTTTCGGTCCTGACCAGCCCGTGGATGGCGTCGATGCCCCATTTCTCGCTCTCCGGCAGCACGACGGTGAGGACACCGGCCTGGCGCATCCACAGCAGGGCACGCGATGGGTCGGGCGCCGAAAGCAGCTTCTTCAGTTCGGACCACACGCGTTCGGCTGACAGCCTGCCGAGCCCGTCCTTCAGCCTGGCGCAGGCCTTCAAGCCCTCGGCGTCCGGCCGGCCGTCGCCATACCAGGCGAAGAAGCGGAAGAAGCGCAGGATACGCAGATAATCCTCGCGGATGCGCGCTTCCGGATCGCCGATGAAGCGCAGCCGCCGCACCTCGATATCGGCGACGCCGCCCACAAGGTCGACGATGGCGCCGTCGGCTTCGGCATAAAGCGCATTGATGGTGAAGTCGCGCCGCGCGGCGTCGGCCTTCCAGTCGCGCCCGAAGATGACTTTCGCCCGCCGACCGTCGGTCTCGATGTCGGCCCTGAGCGTCGTGACCTCATAGGCCTTGCCGCCGGCGATTGCCGTGACGGTGCCGTGCTCGATCCCTGTCGGCACGGTCTTGAAGCCGGCTGCCTGGGCGCGGCGGATCGTGTCCTCGGGCACCGTCGTGGTGGCAATGTCAATGTCGGCCACCGGCTGGCCGATCAGCGCATTGCGTACCGCTCCACCGGCCACCCGCGCCTCCTCGCCGCCCTCCTTCAGCGCGGCAAGCAGCTTCTGCAGATGCTTTTCGCCCAGCCAATCGGCCCTGCCCGAGAGAGACACCTCAGCGCTCACGCATAGAGCCTTTCATAGAGTGTGCGGATGATGCCGGCGGTGACGCCCCAGATCCGCTGGCCGCCATAGGGCATCTCGTAGAAGAACCATTCGAGGTCGTTCCACATGCGGCTGTCGCGCGCGTGGTTGACAGGGTCCATCAGGAAGCGCAGCGGCACCTCGAAGGCGGCGTCGACCTCGTCGGCGTTGAGCATCAGCGAAAAGCCCGGCCGCACCACCGAAAGCACCGGCACGATGCGGTAGCCGCTGCCGGAGACATAATCGGGCATGCGGCCGACAATTTCGATGTGATCGCGGTCGAGGCCGATCTCCTCGAATGTCTCCCGCAGCGCTGTGGCCTCAGGGGTGGGATCGGTCGGATCGATGGTGCCGCCGGGAAAGGCGACCTGGCCGGAATGGCTGCGCAGCTTCTCCGCCCGCTTGGTGAGCAGCACCGTGGCGCCGTCGGCGTGATCGACGACCGGGATCAGCACCGCGGCGTCGCGCAGCGGTTTTATATGCTTCAGCCTGGGATGCCCTGGATTGAAGCGGTGGTCGCCGAACTCGTCGCCGGATTGCACCTCGGCCTGGGCCGCTGCGCGGGCGCGAAAATCCGCGATCGAGAACGGCACCGGCGCCACCTGGTCCATCACGCGCTTAGCCGCTCGAGCTTGTCGGCCGACATGATCGGATAAACTTCGCCGCCGGAGCGGACGGCGAACATTGCCCTGCCGCAGACGTCGATCACCTCTCCATGCTCGACCAATTCGTACATCACCGGCCGTGCCA
Source organism: Mesorhizobium sp. M1A.F.Ca.IN.020.04.1.1 (assembly GCF_003997315.1). NCBI lineage: Bacteria > Pseudomonadati > Pseudomonadota > Alphaproteobacteria > Hyphomicrobiales > Phyllobacteriaceae > Mesorhizobium > Mesorhizobium sp. M1A.F.Ca.IN.020.04.1.1. The sequence continues at coordinate 16,602 of NZ_RZSN01000002.1, read as the reverse complement.
CCAAGGCTTCCAGCCGCCCGCGCACCAGCACATAGGGCTTGAGCCCGCCGGTGGCGTCCTCGTCGACGAAGCGCAGCGGATGGCCGGGCCCGGCGGTGACCACGTCCCCGACATTGGTGCGGAACGTGATGATCTGGCCGTTGCCGGTCCCGGACACGTTCATCTCGACGGCGATGAAGGGCGCATCGGCGACGCGGATGCGGACGCGCTCCACCGGCGTCACCAGGTAGGTCTTGCCGTCGGCGTCCTTGCGCAACACGCTGGAAAAGAGCTGCACCAGCGGCATGCGCCCGATCGGCGTGCCGAGGTAGAACCAGGTGCCGTCGGCCCTGATCTCCATATCGAGGTCGCCGCAGAAGTCCGGATTCCAGCGCTCCACCGGAGCCGGCCCCTTGCCGGCGCGCGCCGCGCGCGAGATCAGCGCCTCCAGCCCGCGCGCCTCGGTGGCGCTGGTCAGGCCCTTTTCACCGGATTCTGTGCGATGCGTCATGGTCACGAAATAGTCACTGTTGTCCGGATTGTCAGCCTTGTCAGCCCAAGCCTGTGATTTAAGTTCAATCGCAAGCGCCGGGCGAGGCCGAATCGCGGCATTCTGCGAATCGAGAATGCAAGCCGGTATTTCCAACCACAAGGATCGAACGGCATGAGCGTGATGATCAAGGAAAGCCCGTTGAGCGACAAGGCGATGATCGAGCAGGCCGAGAAGGCGCTGTCCGACATCTCCAAGGTCCGCGACGCCGTAGGCCGCGTGATCTTCGGCCAGGAAGCCGTTGTCGAGCGCACGCTGGTTGCGCTGCTTGCCGGCGGGCATGCGCTCCTCGTCGGCGTGCCAGGCCTCGCCAAGACCAAGCTGGTCGAGACACTGGGCATCGTGCTCGGCCTCGATTCCCGCCGCATCCAGTTCACGCCCGACCTGATGCCGTCCGACATCCTCGGCTCCGAAGTCATGGAGCAGGATGAGCTTGGCAAACGATCCTTCCGCTTCCTCCGCGGGCCTATCTTTTCGCAGCTTTTGATGGCCGACGAGATCAACCGTGCCTCGCCGCGCACCCAGTCGGCGCTGCTGCAGGCGATGCAGGAATATCACGTCACCATTGCCGGCGTTCGCCACGACCTGCCCTCGCCCTTCCACGTGCTGGCGACGCAGAACCCGCTGGAGCAGGAAGGCACCTATCCGCTGCCGGAAGCGCAGCTCGATCGTTTCCTGATGCAGGTCGACATCCTCTATCCGGAGATCGAGGCCGAACGCCGCATCCTGCTCGAAACCACCGGCGTCGAGGAGGCCAAGGCCGACAATGTGCTGCAGCCAGCCAGGCTGAAGGAAATTCAGACGCTGATCCGCCGCATGCCGGTGCCCGAAAGCGTCGTCGAAGCGATCCTCAAGCTGGTGCGCTCGGCTCGTCCCGGTCAGGGGATTGCCGACACCGACAAGCATGTCGCCTGGGGTCCTGGTCCGCGCGCCAGCCAGGCGCTGACCCTGTGCGCCCGAGCACGCGCTCTATATGATGGCAGGCTGGCGCCGTCGGTCGACGACATCCGTGCCCTCGCCGAGCCGGTGCTGCAGCATCGCATGGCGCTGACCTTCGCCGCCCGCGCCGAAGGCACATCCGTGCGCGACGTGGTGGCGAAACTGGCAAAAGGCATCTGATGGGTCGAATAGGCGAGGTCCAGGCACCGGTTGCGACGCGCGACGCGCTCGCCCGTGGCCGGTTGCGGGCCTCTCTGGTGCCGGATCTGCTGGTCGAGGCGCGCCGCATCGTCAACACGGTGATCGCCGGCTGGCATGGCCGCCGCAAGCGCGGCATCGGCGAGAATTTCTGGCAGTTCCGCCCCTATGTCGAAGGCGATGCCTCGCGCATCGACTGGCGCCGCTCGGCCCGCGACGACCACACCTATGTGCGCGACCGCGAGTGGGAGGCGGCCCATACCGTCTGGCTCTGGTCGGATCCCTCGCCGTCCATGCTCTACAAATCCTCCGGAGCCGGCGTTTCCAAGGAATCGCGCGCGCTGGTGCTGGCGCTTGCGTTGGCCGAGCTCCTGTCGCGCAGCGGCGAGCGCATCGCCTGGCCGGGCCTCACCGACCCGTTCACCGCCCGCAACGGCGCCGAACGCATCGCGGCCCAGCTCAGCCATGCCGGCAACCTGGCGGCGAAGCCCGATCTCTCCACCATCCGCCGCTTCTGCGACATCGTCATCGTCAGCGACTTTCTCGATCCAGTCGAGGAGACCATGGCCTGGCTCGACGTGCTCGCCCGTCACGGCGTGCGCGCGCATCTGATCGAGGTCGCCGACCCGGCCGAGGAGACCTTCCCCTATGCCGGCCGCACCGAATTCACCGATCCCGAGACCGGCGACAAGCTGACCGCCGGCCGCGCCGAAACGCTTAAAGACGAATACCGCCTGCTCTATATCGCTCGCCGCCAGGAACTGGCCGGCTGGTGCAAGCGCCTCGGCTGGAGCTTTACCGTCAATCATACCGACCGCCTCGCCTCCGAGGCGCTCGTGCGCGTCCACATGGCGATGACCGCCGACAGCAGCCGTCCGGGACTGACCTCGGGTCATGCCGGGCTGACCGCCGGTGGCGGTCATGCAGGGCTGACCGCGGGCGGTGATGCCGGAAAGGCGGTCGCATGAGTTGGCTGCCGCTTTCCTTCGGCGCGCCGATGGTGCTGTGGGGGCTGCTGGCCCTGCCGGTGATCTGGTACCTGTTGAGGCTGACGCCGCCCAGGCCGCGGACCGAAGTCTTTCCGCCGCTGAGAATCCTCGCCCGCGTCCTGAGGCGCGAGGAGACGCCGCATCAAAGCCCCTGGTGGCTGACATTGCTTCGCTTGCTTATGGCCGCCCTTGTCGTCACCGCGCTCGCCGAGCCGATCTTCAATCCGCGCGAAAAGCTGCCGGCCGAGGGCTCGGCGCTCGCGCTGGTCATCGACAATGACTGGGCAAGCGCCGCCGACTGGGGCAAGCGCGTCGCCACCGCCGAGCGGCTGATTGCGGACGCCGGCTCGAACGGCGTGCCGGTCGTCATCGCCTTTACCGCCGAGAAGCCGAATGCCGAGATCGGCCCCTTCGATGCATCGGCCGCGCTCGACCGGCTGCGCGCGGCGAAGCCGCGCCCGATCCCGACCGACCGCCCCGCCGTCTATGCCCGCGTCGCAGCCACTTTGGAGCGCCTGCCCGGCGCCAGCGTCGCCGTGCTTGCCGATGGCCTTGCCGCCACCGGCGATGAAGCGGCGTTCAAGACGCTCCTGGAAAGGAATGCCGCGAGGCTGGTCTGGGCTACCTCGGACCGGCTCTCGCTCACCGGCCTGACCAGCGCCGACAATCAGGTCGACGGCTTCACGCTGACCGCCATCCGCGCGCCGGGCGACCCGGCACCGGCGCAGGTCACCGCGGGCGCCTTCGACGACAAGGGCCGCCGCATCGCCGACGCGACTCTGACCTTCGCGCCGGGTCAGGCCACCGCCACCGGAACGATGAAGGTGCCGTTCGAATTGCGCAACGACTTCGCCTCGATAGCACTCGATGGCGAGCACCAGGCCGGTGCCGTTCGTGTGCTGGACGAGAGCTCCAAGCGCCGCCGCGTCGGTCTGCTTTCGCAGGCCGAGGCAGACCAGGCGCAGCCGCTGCTGTCGCCGCTCTATTACATTCGCCGCGCGCTGCAGCCTTTCGCCGATCTGGTGGAGCCGTCGAGCGCCGATCTGGCCGATGCCATTCCGCAGCTTCTCGACCAGAAGCCGGCGATGATCATCATGGCCGATGTCGGCACCATCCCCGCGCAGGTCCGGCAACGGCTGGTCGACTGGGTGAACAATGGCGGCACGCTGGTGCGTTTTGCCGGTTCAAGGCTGGCTGCCGCCGGCAACGACGATGATCTCTTGCCGGTCCGGCTGCGCAGCGGCGAGCGCGCGCTGGGCGGCGCGCTTTCGTGGACGACGCCGCAACCGGTCACCGAATTCCCGAAGAACGGCCCGTTCGCCGACCTCGCGCCGCCGACGGAGGTGACGGTCAGCCGGCAGGTGCTGGCCGAGCCGACGCCCGACATCGTCGAGCGCACCTGGGCGACGCTTGCCGACGGCACGCCGCTGGTCACGGGCATGAAGAAGGACAAGGGAACGCTGGCGCTCTTCCACGTGACACCGGAGGCGACCTGGTCGAACCTGCCGATCTCCGGCAGCTTCGTCGAGATGCTGAGACGCATAGTGCAATTGTCGCGCAACCAGGGCGCCGCGGTCGCCAATGCCGAGGCGGCCGCAGCATCGCTGGCCCCCTATCGCATGATCGGCGCCGACGGCGCGCTGGTGCCGCCGACACCCGATGCGCGGCCGCTCGTGCCCGCCGCCGGCCCGCTTCCAGTGACACTGGAAAACCCGCCCGGCCTCTACGGTTCGGAAACCGGCGTTTTCGCGCACAACCTGCTCAACGCCTCAAGCACATTCACGCCGCTTGCTCGGCCACAGGTCTCGCTGCCGGTGACGGCCATCCCTTACGCCTTCGACGAATCGGAGAACCTGAAAGGCCCGCTGGTCACATTGGCCCTCATGCTGATGGTGCTCGACACGCTTGCCGTGTTCTGGATGGGTGGGCTGTTCTCGCGCCGGCCGCGCCGCGCCGCGGCGACCGCCGCTGCCCTGCTGATCGTGTTCGGCGGGCTCTTCGGCCACGTCGACTTTGCCCGCGCCGATGATTCGAAGCCGGGCGATGCCCAGGCCATCGAGGACATTTCGAAAACTCGCATCGCCTATGTCATCACCGGCGAGCCCGGCGTCGATTCAATCAGCCGCGCCGGCCTTGAGGGCCTCACCCGCTTCCTGATCGAGAAGACCGCGCTGGAACCCGGCCCGCCGGCGGGTGTCAACATCTCCAAGGATGAACTGACCTTCTATCCGCTGATCTACTGGCCAATCGACGCTACCGCGCCGATGCCCAGCGAAGCCGCGATCGCCCGCATCGACGCCTATATGCAGCAGGGCGGCACGGTTCTCTTCGACACGCGCGACCAGTTCTCCAACGGCATCGGCGGCGGCTCGGCAAGCCCGGCCACCGAGCGGCTGCGCGATATTCTCGGCAATCTGAACGTGCCGCCGCTGGAGCCGGTGCCCTCGGACCATGTGCTGACGAAGTCCTTCTTCATCCTTCCGGAGTTTCCCGGCCGCTTCAACGGCAGTCCGCTCTGGGTCGAAGCCTCGCTCGATGCCAGCAACACCGAGAACCGTCCCGTGCGCACCGGCGACGGCGTCTCCCCGATCATGATCACCGGTAATGATTTCGCCGGCGCCTGGGCGGTCGACGAGAACGGCGATCCGATGCTGCCGACCGTGCCGCCGGATCCGATGCAGCGCGTCTACGCGCTGCGCGCCGGCGTCAACATCATGATGTACATGCTGACCGGCAACTACAAATCCGACCAGGTGCATGTGCCCGTCCTGCTCGAACGGCTGGGACAGTAGTTCATGAACTGGTCGATCTCCTTCGAGCCGCTCGTTTCCTGGCCGCTGTTCTGGGTCGTCATCGTGCCGCTCGCGCTGCTCGCGCTGGCCGGCCTGTGGTTCCGTCAGCGCGGCTCTGTCCTGCGCTTCATCGCCCTGCTTGCGCTGGGCGCGGCACTGCTCAATCCCGTTTTCCTCGACGAGGAACGCGAGGCATTGAAGAGCGTCGTCGCGGTCATCGTCGATCGCAGCCAGAGCCAGGACATCGGCGACCGCACCAAGCAGACCGACGAAGCGCTGACGGGCCTTCAGCAGCGCCTCGGCCGCTTCAAGCAATTCGACGTCCGCGTCGTCGAGGCCGGCAAATCCGAGGCCGCCGATGAGCGCACTGAAACCAGGCTGTTCGGCGCGCTGGAAAGCGCTTTCCGCGATGTGCCGCCCTCGCGCATCGGCGGCGCCATCATGATCACCGATGGCGAGGTGCATGACGCGCCGGCCGGCGCTCCGGAATTCAACGCGCCGCTCCATGCGCTGATCACGGGCAACGAGCACGAGAAGGACCGCCGCATCCGCTTCGAGAACGCGCCGCGCTTTGGCCTCGTCGGCAAGCCGCTCGACATGAGCTATCGGGTCCTTTCCACCGAAGGTCAGGGCGGCCCGGTCGACGTGCGGGTCTCGGTCAATGGCGAGCAGGTCTCTGTCGAGCATGCGACCATCGGTCAGCCGATGAAGCTTGAAGTCACCATTCCCAACGCGGGCCGCAACATCGTCCAGCTTTCGATCGACCACGAGCCGGGCGAGTTGACCGACACCAACAACCGCGCCATCGCGCTGGTCGACGGCATTCGCGATCATCTGCGCGTGCTTCTGGTCTCCGGCGAGCCGCATGCCGGCGAGCGCACCTGGCGCAACCTGTTGAAATCCGACGCTTCGGTCGACCTCGTCCACTTCACCATTCTGCGACCGCCGGAAAAGCAGGACGGCACCCCGATCAACGAGCTGTCGCTGATCGCCTTCCCGACGCGCGAGCTGTTCGTCGAGAAGATCAAGGATTTCGATCTGATCATCTTCGATCGCTATCAGCACCGCGACGTGCTGCCGATCCTGTATTACGACTACATCTCCGAATATGTCGAAAAGGGTGGCGCGCTGCTGATTGCCGCCGGCCCCGAATATGCCGGCGAAAGCTCCATCGCCCGAACGCCGCTGATGTCGGCCCTGCCCGCGATGCCGAGCGGCGAGGTCGTCGATAAGGCCTTCTATCCGCGTCTCACCGATCTCGGCCAGCGCCACCCAGTCACGCGCGGGCTCGACGGCTCCGCCGCCGATCCGCCGCGCTGGAGCCGCTGGTTCCGCACCATCGGCGTCAAGAATCCCGAGGGCGCGGTGGTGATGAAAGGGGCCGACGACCGCCCCCTGCTTGTGCTCGACCGCAAGGGCGAAGGCCGGGTCGGCATGCTGCTTTCCGATCAGGGCTGGCTGTGGGCGCGCGGCTTCGAAGGCGGCGGGCCGCATGTCCAGCTCTATCGGCGCATCGCCCATTGGCTGATGAAGGAACCCGAACTTGAAGAAGAGCGGCTGACCGCCGACGGCCGCGGCATGGTGCTGGAAATCCGCCGCCAGACGATGAGCGACGATCCCGGCCCCGCCCAGGTGATCACGCCTTCCGGCAAGACGATGACGGTCAAGCTGGAAAAAGCCGAACCAGGGATTTTCACGGGCAGCCTGCAGACCAGCGAGATCGGCCTCTATCAGGTCGGCAACGGCGACCTCACCGCGCTTGCCCATGTCGGCCCGATCAATGCGCCTGAATTCGCCGATGTCGTTTCCACCGAGGACAGGCTGAAGGCACCGGCCGAGGCGACCGGCGGCAGCGTGCGCCGGCTCGCGCCATCCTCCATGCTTGGCGATCTTGCCGGCGGTGTGGCATTGCCTTCGATCGTACCTGTCCGCTCCTCGGGGGCGGCATCGGGGAACGATTGGATCGGGCTGCGCACCACCGACGACAGCACGCTGAAGGCCGTCTCGCGCGTGCCGCTGTTCGGCGGCTTCCTCGGCCTCGGCTTGCTGCTCCTGGCCATCGGCTCGATGTGGTATCGAGAAGGAAGGTAGAGCCTTTTCCTTCTCCCCCTTCCGGGGAAACGTGCCCGAAAGGGCGGATGAGGGGCGGCGCGCAACAATCAAATACGGCGCTTGCCCCCACCCTCACCCTGCTCGGCCGGCGGCCTCGCTTTCCCTCTCCAGGACACGGGCGAGGCAGAGCCGCCCTACTCTTCCGGCTCGGTCGTGAACAGCAGCGGATAGCCCTTGGCCTTACCGGCGTCGGTTGCTCGCGCGGCCTTGGTCTCGGCAACGTCGCGCGTGAAGACGGCGACCACGCAGACGCCGCGCGTATGCGCGGTGATCATCACGCGATGCGCCTGATCCTCGCTGAGCTTGAACTCGCCTTTAAGCACCGTCACCACGAACTCCCGCGGCGTGAAGTCGTCATTGACCAGGATGACCTTGTAGAGCTTCGGCCGCTCGGTCTTCGGCTGCGTCTTGGTACGCGGTTTGAGGACGGTCTCAGGCATTGGAATTCACCAGTTGGAAACTGGGTCTGGCTTGCACTTCCTCAGGCAGGGAAGCATTTGTCCATTTGTCCGCTGGAGAGCGGAGAATCGAGGGACGATGAAGGCTTATGTGGGATAGCGCTGTTTGCGCTTCAACGCCCGTGCCGACCGATCGTGCGACGCACCGTCGTCCATGTTGGAACCGCGCTCCATGAACGCGCCAATCATCCAGGCGGCGATGCCGATCAGCGTCGCGCCCGTCAGCACGATCAGGACCCAGCTCTGTGCCGGCGTGATGTAGTCGAAGCTCGATGAGATGGCCGGCGCGAAAAGTTCCGGCTCGGTCCTGCCGCTGGCGGGATCCGGCACTGGGCTGGCTGTCAAGATGATCAGCGCTCTTGCTGCCGCGGTGGCAACCAAGCCGCCGAGAGCCAGCGAGCGCATCATGGACGAAAGCCGCTTCTTCATGCGGATTGTCCTACGGCACCGGCTTTGCGATCGGGTTAAGGAAGTGGCGCGGCGCAAGCTGCCGGTGTCAGGATTCGGCCGCTGGAAGCCGCCCCGGCCGGTTTCGGCCGGAGCGGTCTTGAAAGATCAGGATCGAAGCCTGGATTAGGACTTCTTCGCGTCCTTCTTCGGGGCCTTCTTGACCGGGCACTTGTGGGTCTTGGTCACCTTGCAGGCCTTCTTGGCGGCGACCTTCTTCGGAGCGGTCTTCGCCGTAGCGTCAGCGGCCGGAGCCGTGGTCGTGGTCGAGGCGGCCGGAGCGGCGGTCGTCGTGGCGGCGGCGTTGCTGACAGCCGGCATCGAGAAAGCGAGAGCAACAGCGAGGCCGAGGGCGGAGAGGAGGGACTTTGTCATGGCTTCATTTCCTTTTTCATGCGGGTCGAGGAGTTGAGCGTCACTGAACCGGGTCGATCGGTGTCACTCCAAGCAGCTTCAAAGCGTTTGCGAGCATCCGGATGCCCTGCGCCTGTTTCTTGGCAGCGCAGAACCGGTTTCCCTTTCTTTGAAGTGCCTTCGCCGCGGTGACCTGCGTTGCCGCGGCATGGGTTTCGAGGGCTTCGTCAACTTGACGGTTGAGATTGGTGCAGCGCTCGGTCCGGGTCAGCGGCGTTACCTTTGCGTTGGAGGCCCCGACTGCGGCTGTGATGAGCGACATGCTAAGCAAAGCACCCATCACGCTGATCCAGAACCTCTGCATCGGTCTTGCCCGTTACTCCGGAAACTTGCGTCGCAGCCGATGACCTGACCGCCACGGCACCAGTTATGCCCTTGAAATTTTTCACGAGTTTTTCCCGAGTGTAGAATTTTGTTTCTGAATTGTTTCTGGGGAAGCCATTCCGTCCCACGTCGCCGCCACTGGCCAAGATGTGGCCCGAATTCTATCGTGTGGGTGATCACAGAAGGGCAGCTTGGCTACACAAATCGCGGGGTTCTCGTGAAATCCGACTCGCACATACTGATCGTCGATGACGACAAGGGCATACGCGACCTGCTTCAGGAGTTTTTCCAGAAGCGGGGGCTGCGCACGACAGTGGCCGCCGACGGCACCGAGATGGAGTCGATCCTGCGCCGGGCGCAGGTCGACCTGATCGTGCTCGATGTGATGCTTCCCGGTAAAAGCGGGCTGGAACTGTGCCGCGAGATCCGCGCCAATCACACGACACCGATCATCATGCTGACCGCGGTGACCGAGACGACGGATCGCGTCGTCGGGCTCGAGATGGGGGCTGATGACTATGTGCCGAAACCCTTCGATCCGCGCGAATTGCTCGCCCGCATCCGAGCGGTGCTGAGGCGCAACGGCACGGCCGAGCCGCGCCGGCCCACAGCCAAGCAGATCTACCGCTTTGCCGGCTGGACCATGGATTGCTCGCGCCGCCGGCTGACGGCGCCCGACGACGTGCGGGTGGAACTGACGATGGCGGAGTTCAACCTGCTGCAGACCTTCGTCAAGAGCGCGCAACGCGTTCTCACCCGCGAGCAGCTCATCGAGTTGTCCGGCGGCGACACCGGTTACAGCTTCGATCGCAGCGTCGACATCCTGGTCAGCCGCCTGCGCCGCAAGATGGAGGACGATCCCAAGACGCCGAAACTGATCTTGACTGTTCGCAGCGGTGGCTATCAGTTTCTGCCCGAAACGACCTCCGAATGAGACGCTTGCTGCCGCAAACCCTGCCTGTCTGGGTTCTGCTCATCGTCATTGCCGGCCTGATGATCAGCCAGGTCGCGACGCTTTATATCGTGGCGCGCGACCGCGCCGCCGCCAACGATGTGGTTGATCTCTATCGGCTGAACGACCGCGCCTATTCGCTGGTGCAGCTTATGCATGACGCCACGCCTGAAGAACGCAAGACGACCGCTTCCGGTCTGTTCAATGCCACCTACGCATTGACCGTTTCGGACAGCCCCGCCGTCACTTCCTCGATCGCCGGCGATGACCAGCTAGCCGAGTTGGAGGACATCCTGGTCGGCCGCCTGTCCAAGTTCGGCATCACCGACGCGCGTGTGCGGCGCGATCCGGCAACGCAGGAAGCCGATGTCCCGGACGGTCAGGTGATGAACAAGGATGTCGGCCAGGTCGAGCGCGATCTGCTGGTGCTGGCCGCGGATTTCGCCCAGAGCGACAAGCTGACGGCGTCGCTGCGCTTTTCCGACGGCCAGTGGCTGAACTTCACCGAGCCGATCACGCCGGCTGGGCCGATCCTGAGTTGGGACAGCCTGCCGCTCTATTCGCTGATAGCGGGACTGATCATCGTGATGTCGATCTGGTCGCTGCGCCGGCTGACCGCACCCTATCGCATGATGGAGACCGCGGTGAACCGCATCGGCAAGGACCTCAAAAGCCCGCCCATCGCCGAGACCGGCAGCCGCGAAATCCGCGCCGCGGCAAAGGCGGTCAACGCCATGCAGATGCGCCTGCGCGACTATGTCGAGGACCGCGAGCACCTGGCGGCGGCACTGGCGCATGATCTGCGCACGCCGCTGACCAGGATGCGATTGCGTCTTGAGCTGCTGCGCAAATCGCCGGCCCGTGAAGCGCTGGCGCATGACCTTGCCGACATCGAGAGCATCGCAAGCTCGGTGATCGACTTCGCCAAATTCGAGGTCACCGAGGAAAAGGCCGAGCGGATCGACTTCTGGTCGCTGGTGGAGGCGGTCGCCGACATGTTCGAGGACGCTTCGTTCGACGAGGACGCCACGCCGTCGCGCGGCCTGGTCTGCATCGCGCGGCCGGTGGCGCTGCGCCGCTGCATCACCAATCTAGTCCAGAACGCCGTCACCTATGGCAAGAAGGCGCATATCGGCGTGCAGCGCTCTGGCGATACAATCACGCTCAGCATCCGCGATGAAGGGCCGGGCATTCCGCAGGCAAAGCTGGATCAGGTGTTCGGTTCCTTCGTGCGCCTCGAACAGTCGCGCAACCGCGAGACCGGCGGGCTCGGCCTCGGCCTGACCATCGCCCGCAACATCGCCCGCGGCGCCGGCGGCGAGATCAGCCTTTCCAACCATCCCGGCGGCGGCCTGCTGACGGAGCTGCGCCTGCCGCTGGCAGTTTGAGTCAGCAAGCGCCTTCCCGGCTGCTCCAGAGGACTGGATCAGCCGCGCCATCCTTGTGATAGTGCAGCCCGCCCTAAAGCGCCGTGCGTCCTCCAGGACGCGGGATTCTGTAGCACTTCAATTTGGTGCATGACCCTTACCGAACCGAAGGTCAGCGACGCAAAAATCGATTCTGATTTTAGGATCCCCGCACGAGGAACCGAACCATGTTCTACGCAATCCTTGCCTATCACGTCGAAGAGACCGTCCAGTCCTGGACGCCCGACGAGGATGCAGCCGTCATGAAAGACCTGCTCGAGATCAACGACAGGCTGACCCGCGCCGGCAAGCTGGGCCCGGCGGCAAGGCTGGGCGAGACGGCGAAAGCCGTCACGCTGCGCGGTCCGGGCGACGGCATGGTGATCGACGGCCCCTTTGCCGAGACCAAGGAGCAGTTGCTGGGCCTCTATGTGCTGGATTGCGCCAACCAGGACGAGGCGATAGCGGTGGCGCGCGATCTCAGGCGCGTCAATCCCACCGCCGTCTACGAGATCCGGCCGATTGCGCTTTATCTGCCGGGCGCGCCGCTGGCCTGAATTCCGGGAGAAGCGACGGATTCACCGCAGCGGGCGGCGCCCGGCGGTGCAGCTGCGCGCCGCAGCATCCGCGGGGGCTTCATCGGCCGGATAGCCGAAATCCTTCAGCTCCGAAATGGACAGACCGGCCAAAGCCCTGCGCTGCATGGCGTCCTGATACCGGCGCTGGAACCCGGCGAAGATCAACCCGATATTGGCGGCGAGCGTGCCGGCAACTCGGGTGCTCGGCTGGCAGGTTCTGATATTGATGTAGGTCATCGTCATTCTCCCTCGTTCGAACTCACGAGGGACAGTGTCTCATCGGCGCGCTTTGGCAACGTTCGTCCAGGCGTGAAACCGCAGGAAAAACCCCGCAAAATCGTCGTTAAGTCGGCGGCGGGACATGGTATTCTGCTTAACGCTGTTTCACGGGGCCCCGGATGCACATTCGATTGCTTGGCGGCATCGAGGTTGTCTCCGCAGGCAGGCAACCTCTGCACTTCGCGACGCGCAAGACGTCGCTGCTCTTTGCCGCGCTGGTTCTGGCCGGCCCGAAAGGGCTTCGCCGCGAGAAAGTGGCGGCGATGCTGTGGACCGGCAGCGGCGAGCAGCAGGCGCGAAACAGCCTGCGCCAGGCCCTGGTCGACATCAGGCGGCTGTTTCCGTCCACCGGCAACGAGGCCATTCGCATCGAAGGCAATGCCGACACCATCTGGGTGGTGGCGAATGACAACGAGGCCGACATCTGGATTTTCGACCGGAACTGCCAGGCCGATGACGGCGCGAGCCTCGCGGCAGCTGCCGACCTGTACCGGGGTGACCTGCTCGACGGACTGCCATCCCCCGGCGAAATCGACGAATGGCTTGCGCCGCTTCGGGCGAACTACACCCGCAAGGCGTTGGACCTGGCCGAACGGCTGAGCCTCCTGCCGGAACTCGGTGAACGCGAGGAGCAGGCCTGCGAAAGACTGGCTGAGCGGCTAGTGACGTCCGACCCATGCGCCGAGCAGGCCCACCGCGCCCTGATCCGCGTCTTCCGCCGCCACGGCCGCACCAACGACGCCTTTCGCCAGTTCCTGGCCTGTAAGGAAGCGCTCAAGCGCGAGCTCGGTGTCGAGCCTGAGGAAGCGACGCGGGCGCTGATCGAACGCATCGAGGCGCCAATGGAGCTGAAGGGTTCGATAGCCGACTATGGCCAGCCCGAGGCCGAACTTTCCCGCCTGGAAGCGAAGGCGCCTCGCCCTGTCGTTTCGGTGCCGGAAAAGCCGTCGATCGCGGTCCTGCCGTTCCAGAACATGAGCGGCGACGCCGAGCAGGAATATTTCACTGACGGCGTTGTCGAGGAGATCACGACGGCGCTGTCGCATGTCAGCTGGCTGTTCGTGATCGCGCGGAATTCCGCCTTCGCCTACAAGGGCCAGGCGGTTGACGTCACCCGCGTGGCACGCGAGCTCGGGGTGCGCTATGTGCTGGAGGGCAGTGTCCGCAAGGCCGGCAGCCGGCTTCGGGTGGCAGGTCAGCTTATCGAGGCGTCGGCGGGAGTAAATCTCTGGGCCGACCGCTTCGAAGGCGATGTCTCGGAAGTGTTCGAACTGCAGGACCTCGTTGCCTCCAGTGTCATCGGCGCAATTTCACCCAGACTCGAACAGGCCGAGATGGCGCGCGCCAAGCGCAAGCCCACCGAGAGCCTCGACGCTTATGACCACTATCTGCGCGGCATGGCGAGCCTTTACCGCTGGACGAGAGAAGGGCTGGAGGAGGCGTTGCCACAGTTCTACAGGGCCATCCAGCTCGACCCCGATTTTGCCGCCGCGGAAGGCGCTGCCGCCTGGTGCTATTTCTGGCGCATGGCGAATGGCTGGATGATCGACCGGCAGAAGGAAACAGCCGAGGTATCCAGGCTGGTCGGCGACGTGGCTATCGCCGGCAAGGACGATGCGGTGGCGCTGGCTTTCAGCGGCCTGGCGCTGGGTTATGTCACCGGCGATTACGAGGCCGGATCGGCACTGGCCGACCGCGCGCTCGTGCTCAACCCGAACTGCGCAGCCGCCTGGAGCGCCAGCGGCTGCCTCAAGGCCTGCCATGACGACCCGGACATGGCAATCGAGCACATGTCGCGGGCAAGGCGGCTGAGCCCGCTCGATCCGCTGACCTTCTTCATGCAGACCTTCACTGCCTTCGCTCACTTCGTGGCCGGCCGCTACGACGCCGCCTGGCCGCTCGCCGAGGCGGCGTCGCGCGCGCAGCCCTATTATCTCACCGGCCTGCGTGTGGCGGCCGCCAGCAACGCCATGGCCGGCAGGCTGGATGCCGCGAGCAGGCACATCGCGCGCTCGCTGGAGCTCGACCCGCAACTGAAGCTTTCCAACCTCAAGCATCGGGTAGGGCAGATCAGGCCAGAATATTTCGCCAAATATGTCGAGGCGCTACGGCTGGCCGGCCTCCCGGAATGACATGTCTTGGCGCTCTCTCGTCAGTCTGGTAGCGCCGCGGCCTTGATTTCCGCTCCGATGCGAAGCGTCTCACGCAGCAGGAGATCGAGGTCGTCGCGGCGGGTGCGGTGGTTGGTGATCGCGACCCGCAGGCAGTGCTGCCCGTGCACCGTGGTGTCGGACACGGCTGCAATGCCTTCTTCCTGCAGCCTGAGCATGATTTCGGTGTTGAACGCCTTGAGCCGTTCCTCGGAGGCGCCGTCCAGGCGATGGCGGAAGCAGACGATGTTGATGGTGGTCGGCGCCGTCAGCTCGAGCGCCGGCTCGGCCCGGATCAGCTCGGTCAGATAGCCGGCCTGGGCGATGTTCTGGTCGATCAGCCGCCCGAATTTCTCGATGCCATGCTCCTTGAGCGACATCCAGATCTTGAGCGCGCGAAAACCGCGCGATGTCTGCAGGCCATAGTCGTGCAGCCATTGCCCTGAGGCGAGGCCACGCGGCGTCGATTCCAGATATTCCGGCGTTACGGCGAAGGCGTTGCGGTGGGCGACGGCGTCGCGAACCAGCGCACAGCCCGCTTCGAAGGGCGCGTGCAGCCATTTGTGCGGGTCGAGCGCGACGGAATGGGCGCGTTCAATGCCGGCGACGAGCGATCTGTTTTCAGGCGCGATGGCGATCAGGGCGCCGATGCAGCCATCGACATGAAACCAGAGGTCTTCCTCTGCCGCCAACACGGCCAGCGCCCGCAAGTCGTCGATCGCGCCCGTGTTGACGGTTCCTGCGGTGCCGATGATGCAAGCCGGCTTGAAACCTGCCGCGCGGTCTTCCGCGATGGCGGTCTTGAGCGCATCGACATCGATGCGCAGATCGGCGTCGGTCGAGACCCGCCGCAGCGCCCGGTTGCCGAGGCCGAGCGCTTCCATGGCCTTGCGGTGGCAGGAATGGACCTGGTCCGAGGCGTAGAAGCGCAACGGTTTTGGGATCGCCCCGACACCCCTTTCGCGCACGTCGACGCCTGCTTTGGCATTGCGCGCCACGGTCAAACCGATGAGGTTGGCCATCGAGCCGCCGCTGACAAGCGTGCCGCTGGCCGAAGCCGGGAAGCCCACCATCTCCTTGCACCAGTCGACCACCTGGCTGTCCATCAGCCCGGCGGCGTGATTGCCGCCGCCGAGGTTCGAGCCCTGGATCGCCGCCAGGAAATCGCCCAGCGCGCCCGTGAAATTGCTTGACCCCATATACCAGGACCAGAAGCGCGGATGGATGTTGCCCATCGGATAGGCCATGACGTTGCGGGCGACATCGCCATAGACGTCGGCTATCGGTGCCGGCGAGCGCGGCAGCGGCGCCGAGAAGAAGGCGCGAACCTCGACCGGCATTTGGCGCCACACCGGACGGTCCCGGACATCCTTGAGATAAGCGACGGCATCCTCGACGATCCGATGCGACAGGGCCTGCATCTCGGCCCAGTCTGGCGGGTCGAGCGTCTCATCCATCACCGCTGTTTCCTGCATAGTGTCCATTCGCTGCTCCCCCGCGATCATTCCTGGATCGTCGCGCGGCGCCGCCATCCGAGTGGACAGCAGCGCCGCGATTTGTCTTCAGGCGTCGAACTGGCAGCCTGGTGTCGAGCGCGACAGTGCCGTCTCCTCGGCATCCATCTCAGCCTCGATGCCGTCGAAGAGCGGGGTCGACGTATAGCGCTCGCCGGTGTCGGGCAGCATGCACAGGATCACCGAGTCCGCCGGAGCGGTGCCCGCGATCTGGCGCGCGACGGCGAAGGTGGCGCCGCCTGAAATGCCGGTGAAGATGCCTTCCTGCTGCGCCAGGGCCTTGGCCCATTTAATGCCTTCCGGGCCGGCGATCGGCACCACATCGTCATAGTAGCGCTTATCGATCGCCTCCTGCAGCACGTTGGGGATGAAGTCCGGCGTCCAGCCCTGGATCGGATGCGGCTCGAAGGCCGGATGGCTGGCGGACGGCGCACCGCCATGGCCACGCTCCTGCGGCTTGCCGCTGCCGATAAGCTGCGCGTTCGCCGGTTCGGCAAGCACGATGCGGACATCCCGCCGCT
>NZ_RZSN01000029.1:0-42533 GCF_003997315.1 Mesorhizobium sp. M1A.F.Ca.IN.020.04.1.1 | reverse complement strand
CCTATGCCGGGCTTGTCTAGGCGGGCAACACCGCCGATCCGCAGCGCGCCAAGCTCTATGGCGACATCCAGGAGAAGATGACGGATGCCAGCGCGCATCTTTTGTTCTTCGCGCTGGAGCTCAACCTGATCGACGACGCGGTGATCGAAGCAGCACTCGCGGCCGACCCGGCCTTCGCCCACTACCGCCCCTGGGTGCTCGACCTCAGGAAGGACAAGCCGTACCAGCTTGAGGATCGGGTCGAGCAGTTGTTCCACGAGAAGTCGGTCACTGGACGCGGCGCCTGGAACCGCCTGTTCGACGAGACGATGACCGATCTGCGATTCGACGTCGATGGCGAGGAGCTGACGCTGGAGCCGGCGCTGAACCGACTGCAGGACGCGGATGGCGAAGTGCGCCGCCGCGCCTCCGAGGCGCTCGCCGCGACCTTCCGCAAGAACCTGCGCACCTTCACGCTCATCACCAACACGCTGGCCAAGGATAAGGAGATCTCCGACCGCTGGCGCGGCTTCGAGGACATCGCCGATTCGCGCCATCTCGCCAACCGCGTCGAACGCGGCGTGGTCGATGCTTTGGCCGCGGCCGTGCGCGAAGCCTATCCGCGCCTGTCGCACCGCTACTATCAGATGAAGGCGCGCTGGCTCGGCATGGACGTCATGAACCACTGGGACCGCAACGCGCCGCTGCCCGAGACCCCGCAGTCGGTGATCCGCTGGGACGACGCCAGGGACACGGTGCTGTCAGCCTATCAGCGTTTCTCGCCGAAGATGGCGGAAATCGCGCGGACCTTCTTCGACCGCAAATGGATTGATGCGCCGGTCAGGCCGGGCAAATCGCCCGGCGCCTTCGCCCACCCGACCGTGCCTTCGGCGCATCCCTACGTGCTCCTCAACTACATGGGCAAGCCGCGCGATGTGATGACGCTGGCGCATGAGCTGGGCCACGGCGTTCACCAGGTGCTGGCCGCCGGCCAGGGCGCGCTGATGGCGTCCACCCCGCTGACGCTGGCCGAGACCGCCTCCGTCTTCGGAGAGATGCTGACCTTCCGCTCGCTGCTCGACCAGACCTCCGACAAGCGCGAGCGCAAGGCCATGCTCGCCCAGAAGGTCGAGGACATGATCAATACCGTCGTGCGCCAGATCGCCTTCTACGAGTTCGAGCGCAAGGTGCATGCCGAGCGCCGCAACGGCGAGCTGACCTCGGACAGGCTGGGCCAGTTCTGGCTTGAGGTGCAGGCTGAAAGCCTGGGGCCGGCGATCAAGTTGCGCGATGGCTACGAGGTCTTCTGGACTTATATCCCGCACTTCATCCACTCGCCCTTCTACGTCTACGCCTATGCCTTCGGCGACTGCCTGGTCAACTCGCTCTACGCCGTCTACCAGAACGCCGAGCGCGGCTTTCAGGAGAAGTATTTCGAGATGCTGCGCGCCGGCGGCACCAAGCATCATTCGGAACTGCTGGCGCCCTTCGGCCTCGACGCCACGGATCCGGCCTTCTGGCAGATCGGCCTGGGTGTGATCGGCGCGCTGATCGACGAGCTGGAGGCGCTCGACAAATGACGGGTGCTCGCCTGGCGGCATAGACCGGGAACGGTTTGGCCGGAACGCATACTTGTGCTGTTCTTGAATAACTCTGCCCGCACTTTTCAATTAGCTTTGCGCAGGCCGTGTGCTAGCGTAGACCCCAAGCTCAACCGGACGCGACAGCAAGGCCGGAGGCGGCCCTAGCGTTGCTTCAGCGAGAGCGATAGCGGCCGTCGGGCCGCAGCCGGAGGAGGGCCAGCCGCCAGCGATTGGAGGGGCGGTTCCGCCCAGCGCGCGGAACGATTGACGATCCCTGCGGCAAGGCCGCCGTTTGCGACCGCGGCCCGATCGGACTGGAGAGGGAAATGAGCACTTTCTTCTATATGCTCCTGGCGTTCGTTGTCGGTGTCCTGGTTGGCTGGTTCATCTGGGGCCGCCTGCGTGGCGAGCTCGACAGCCTGCGCGGCGAACTCGGTCGCGCCAAGAGCGAACGCGACCGGTTTAGCGCCGATACCTACCGCCTGAGCGGCGAGCTCGACGCATGCGGCCGCAGCCGCGCCGATCTCGAACGCAAGCTGCGCGAAGCGCCGACCTCTTCCGCCAAGGCGGGAACCGACAAAGCCTCCGCGCCGGCGCCTGCGGCGCTGATGTCGACCCCGACCCCAGCCAGATCCTCATCTGCAAGACCGTCAGCGGCAAAATCGGCTTCGACCAAATCCGCCGCGGCCAAGCCGGCAGCGGCAAAGACGGCCGCCGCGGCGCCAAAGAAGGCGCCGGCTCCGAAGAAAGCCGCCGCCCCGAAGGCGACCACCGGCAAGGCGGACAATCTGCGCCGCCTGATCGGCATCGGCCCGGTCAATGAAAAGCTGCTCAAGGCGCAGGGCGTCACGTCCTATGCCCAGATCGCCGCTTGGACCGATGCCGACGTCAAGCGCGTCGAGGAGGTGCTCAATTTCGACGGCCGCATCGCGCGCGAGAAATGGATCGAGCAGGCGAAACTGCTGGCCGCGGGCGACGAGGCCGAATTCGCTAGCCGATTCCCTACGGCGGCGACCTCGAACAACAACTGATCTCGCTGTGTCTTCCCAGCGCAGGCGGCGTCCATTGGGCGCCGTTTTTGCTTTGGACCAGATGCCTTTACGCCCTCCGACGCCGCTCTCTCGATTGCGCCTCGCCGCGCCCCCATATAGAGCGATCGACTTAATCGACCCATCCAAGGCTTATGTCCCTGCCCTCAGCAATATTCCGCAATGACGAGACCGGCCGCCAGCTCGTCTTTGACGGGCCGCTTGAGGTCATCACGGCGCGAACCGCGGACGAATTCACGCCGGCGCTGGAAGCGGCACAGGCCGCCTCCGACGCGGGCAAATGGCTGGCAGGCTATTTCTCCTATGAGGCAGGCTACCTGCTGGAGCCGAAACTGGTGCCGTTGCTGCCAGAGGGCCGCCGCGCGCCGCTGATCTGTCTCGGTGTCTTCGATGCGCCGCTCGAACAGGCTGTGCCGCGGAATGAAGGCCCCGCCAGCAACGGACCGATCTTCGACGCCCGCGCTTCCTGGTCCGCCGAGGACTACGCCGTCCGCTTCGCGCGCCTCCACCACCATATTCGCAAGGGCGACTGTTATCAGGGCAATCTGACCTTTCCGGTCCATGCGCAATGGTCGGGCGATCCGCTTGCCGCCTTCGAGGCGCTGACCGGGCGCCAGCCGGTGAAATACGGCGCGCTGATCTCGTTCGGCGATCCGATCGTGCTGTCGCGCTCGCCGGAACTCTTCTTCCAGATCGACGCCGACGGTATGATCGAGACGCACCCGATGAAGGGCACGGCGCCGCGCGGCGCCACCAAGGCCGAGGACGCGCGGCTGAAGGCGTTCCTGCGCAACGACGAGAAGAACCAGGCCGAGAACCGGATGATCGTCGATCTCCTGCGCAACGACATCTCGCTGATCAGCGAGGTCGGCACGCTGGAAGTGCCTGAGCTGTTCCGCATCGAGACCTACCCGACGGTGCACCAGATGGTGAGCCGGGTGCGGGCGAAGCTCCTGCCGGATATCGGTATTCGCCAAGTCTTCGCAGCACTCTTTCCTTGCGGCTCGATCACCGGCGCGCCGAAGATCCGCGCCATGGAGATCCTCCACGATTTGGAGGTGGTGCCGCGCGACGTCTATTGCGGCGCCATCGGCTGGGTCGCGCCCGGCGGCACGATGCGGTTCTCGGTGGCGATCCGCACCATCTCGCTCTTTGCCGACGGCGAGGCTGTCTACAATGTCGGCGGCGGCGTCGTCTTCGATTCCACCGCCGAGGAGGAGTACCGGGAGTGTCTTCTGAAAGCGCGCTTCGCGACGGGAACCGTGCCGACTTCGAGCTGATCGAGACCATGCGCTGGGAGCCTGGCTCGGGCTTCCTGCGCTTCGAGCGCCATCTTGCGCGGCTTTATGCCTCGGCCGCGGAACTCGGCTTTGCCTGCGATCCGCATCGGATCGGCGAGGTGCTGAAGAACGCGATCGGCGGGCAGCGGATCGCTTTGCGCACCCGGCTTGCGCTGCAGCGCAACGGCGAGGCGACAGTCGCCGCGCAGCCCTTTGAGCAGCTTCCCGCGGGCAGGGCATGGCGTCTGCAGCTGGCGCGGGTCCGGCTCGATTCCGGTAACTTGTTGCTGCGTCACAAGACCAGCCGCCGCGAAACCTACCAACAGGCGCGGGCCGAATACCTCGCCACCCGCGCCGACGAAGTGCTGCTCGCCAACGAGCGCGGAGAACTCTGCGAAGGCACGATCACCAATCTGTTCGCCGATTTCGGCGGCGGGGTGCTGGTGACGCCCCGGCTTGATTGCGGCCTGCTGCCTGGAGTATTGCGCGGCGAGCTTCTGGACGAAGGCCGCGCCGCGGAAGCGATCTACACCTTCGACGATCTGAAGTCGGCGCAGGCGATCTTCGTCGGCAACTCACTGCGCGGATTGATCCCGGCGCAACTCGGCTGATTGAGGCTGGGAGACATCAACTGGATAGCACCAGGCACGCATGACCATTCGCCAACCGACCCATACGCCCTATGACGGGTCCTCAAAGCTCTTCACCATCGGCCTGAAGCCGCTCGAGCTCAACCGCTGGATCGAGGTCGATCATTTGCTTCTGCCCCATCTCGCCGAGAAGCGGCGGCTTTACGCGGAGATCCCGGAAAAGATTTTTGTCGAGGAGGAAGAGACTCGCGATGCACAGCAAGAAGTGTTCGACCTTCTCGCCGGCTATCTTCCGGCAAAACATCCCGAGACCCACCGAGGTGCCGGCTCGGATGTCGAGGTCGTGGGCCTCGAAAGCGCGAGCAACGCGCTGCCGCCCGAATTGAACAAGGCGCCGCTCGCCCACGCGTCCCTGCTGGTGCAGGAAGACCTGATTATCATGCGCCGCGGCGATAACGGCTGGCGGCTCGCCGCCGGCTCGCTCTGCTTTCCGTCATCCTGGTCGCTCCAGGAGAAATTCGGCAAGCCGCTGCAACAGATCCACGCGCCCGTGCCCGGCTTCGGCCCCGGCACGCGGCCTGCCGACCTCATCAACCGCATGTTCGACGGCCTGCAGGGCCAAGCGGTCGAGCGCTTCAACTGGTCGATCCAGGCAGGCGACGCGCTCTATCATCCGCTTTCCAACGGGGAGCGCATCGACCGTGCCACGAACCGTCCGACGCGTTTTTCGGATGGTGACATCAACGCCCATGCCTTCATTCGCGTCGAGCGTCAGACCTTGCGCAAGCTGCCGGTGTCGCGCGACATCCTTTTCACCATTCGCATCCATCTCGACCCGCTGGCGGTGCTTGCCCGTCACCCCGACAAGGTCGCGCTTGCGGCCTCCTTCGCCGACCAGCTGAATGCTCTCGATCAGGCGCAGCTCGACTACAAGGGTTTGAGCGCGGACCGCGACCGGCTGGTTTCGTACCTCGCCGGCATGGCCATGGTGGCTTAACCAAACCGCCAGGCCGGTTTGGCCGTCGGTTGGCGGTTTTCGCTGGTTTGTGGCAATGATCTGTGATGTAGGGCTACCGGCGAAAAATGCCGGACTTTCCCATGTTTGAAGGAGTATACGAAAAAATGGCGAATGAGAACTGGCCCGTTTACGGTGAAATCACCGGCCCTGTCGTGATGATCGGCTTCGGCTCGATCGGACGGGGAACGCTGCCGCTGATCGAACGCCATTTCAAGTTCGACAAGTCGCGCATGGTGGTCATCGACCCGCGCGACAGCGACCGCATGCTGCTCGACGAGCGCGGCATCGCCTTCGTTCAGGACGCGGTGACCAGGAAGAACTACAAGAAGCTTCTGACCCCGCTTCTCACCAATGGCAGCGGTCAGGGCATGTGCGTCAACCTGTCGGTCGACACCTCCTCGCTCGAGTTGATGAAGCTCTGCCGCAAGCTCGGCGTGCTCTATATCGATACGGTGGTCGAGCCGTGGCTCGGCTTCTATTTCGACGACAAGGCCGACAATGCCTCGCGCACCAATTACGCGCTGCGCGAGAGCGTGCGCCAGGAGAAGGAGAAGGCTCCCGGCGGCACTACGGCGATCTCCTGCTGCGGCGCCAATCCTGGCATGGTCTCCTGGTTCGTCAAGCAGGCACTGGTCAACCTCGCCAACGATCTCGGGCTCGAGTTTGTGGTCCCGCCGGAGCACGACCGCGAGGGCTGGGCGAAGCTGATGAAGAAGGCCGGAGTCAAGGGCATCCACATCGCCGAGCGCGATACCCAGCGCACCAAGAAGCCGAAGCCGATGGACGTATTCTGGAACACCTGGTCGGTCGAGGGCTTCATCTCGGAAGGCCTGCAGCCGGCCGAGCTCGGCTGGGGCACGCATGAGACCTGGACGCCGAAGAACGGCAAGAAGCACAAGCACGGCTCGCAAGCGGCGATCTATCTGGAGCAGGCGGGCGCCAACACGCGCGTGCGCTCCTGGTGCCCGACGCCCGGCCCGCAATATGGCTTCCTGGTGACCCACAACGAGGCGATCTCGATCGCCGACTTCTTCACCGTGCGCGGCAAGAAGGGCAAGGTTCAGTATCGCCCGACCTGCCATTATGCCTATCACCCCTGCAACGATGCCGTGCTGTCGCTGCACGAGATGTTCGGCGCCGCCGGCAAGGCGCAACCGGTGCATCACGTGCTCGACGAGAACGAGCTGGTCGACGGCGTCGACGAGCTCGGCGTGCTGCTCTACGGCCATGCCAAGAACGCCTATTGGTACGGCTCACAGCTGTCGCTGGCCGAGGCGCGCAAGCTGGCGCCTTACCAGAACGCCACCGGCCTGCAGGTCACCTCGGCGGTGCTCGCCGGCATGGTCTGGGCGTTGGAAAATCCGATGGCCGGCATCGTGGAGGCCGACGAGATGGACTACCGGCGCTGCCTGGAAGTGCAGCTTCCCTATCTCGGGCCGGTCAGGGGCTACTACACCGACTGGACGCCGCTTGATAATCGCCCGGGGCTTTTCCCCGAGGATCTGGACAAGGACGATCCGTGGCAGTTCCGCAACATCCTGGTGCGATAGCAGCCAAGCCTACCCGCGTCTCCACCTTGCAATCGCCCGGAAATCGGGCGATTGAAGACGGGCGGCCTAGAGAAACGGGCGTTCCTTCGGACGCACAAAGTACTCTAGCACTTTGAATGCACGCATCGTGCTTTTCCGAAGATCGGAGATCGGTTTTCGGGCCGACGCGAGAGGAGAGGATTCTAAATGACCATTGCGCGCAAATTGCTTTCGGCAGGCGCCGCGGCAAGCCTTCTGGCCGCGGCCGCCTGCACCACCAACGGCCCTTCGGAGCCGATCGCAGCGGCGCCCAAGGGCGTCGAGGGCAACTGGATCGACGCCAAGGGCACCGGCCTCTCGACTTTCGCGGCCGGCAGCTTCACCACCGTCGCGACCGATACCGGCCAGAAGCTGTCCGAGGGCAGCTACATCATGACCGGCGCGACCTCGGTCGAGATCCACGGCACCTCGCTGATCCGCCAGACGCCGGTTAGCTTCAACTGCCTGATGGTCTCTACCAGCCAGCTCAACTGCACCAGCTCCAGTGGTCAGAATTTCGTGCTGACGCGCCGGGCCTGAGCTCAGGCAGAGATCGACTTTGTTGAGGATGGCGGCGCGAGCCGCCGTCCTTTTTTGTGCCGGCAAACCTCCTCCCGATTTCCGCTTGCATCGGCCAAAACGCGATGTGAACATGACCCGAAGCTGACTGTTACCTTCCAGCCAAGCGAGGGCTTTAAGCACTTCAAGTCAGCTCATCCGGGAGACGAGAATGAAGAAATTTGCCGCCATTGCCGCCCTTTCCGCATCAGCACTTGGCCTCTCGGCCGGAGCGTCTTTTGCCGACTACACGCTGAACATCCTGCATTTCAACGATTGGCATAGCCGCATCGAAGGCAACAACAAATACGAGTCGACATGTTCCGCGGAGGAGGAGACCAAAGGCGAGTGCATTGGCGGCGCCGGCCGGCTGGTCACTGCGATCGCGCAGGAGCGCAAGAAGCTCGAAGGTCAGAACGTGCTGCTGCTCAATGCAGGCGACAGCTTCCAGGGATCGCTGTTCTACATCACCTACAAGGGAGCAGCGGAGGAGGAATTCCTCAATCAGCTCAAGCCCGACGCGGTGACGCTCGGCAACCATGAGTTCGACGACGGCGAAAGCGCGCTTGTGCCTTACCTCGACAAGGCGAAGTTCCCGGTGGTCAGCGCCAACGTCGTGCCCAACGACAAGTCCGGCGCCCACGGCAAGGTCAAGCCGTCCATCGTGGTCGAGGTCGGCGGCCAGAAGATCGGCATCGTCGGCGCCGTCACCAACGACACTCCGGAACTCGCCTCGCCCGGCCCCAACATTGCCATCGCGGACGACGTCAAGTCGATCACCGCCGAGGTCGAGAAACTGAAGGCGCAGGGCATCAACAAGATCATCGCCGTCACCCATATCGGCTACAACCGCGAGCGCGACGTCATCGCGAAAATCCCCGGCGTCGACGTGGTGGTCGGCGGCCACAGCCACACGCTTTTGTCGAACACCGATCCGAAGGCGGCAGGCCCCTACCCGACGATGGTCGACAACCCCGACGGCTACAAGGTGCCGGTGGTGCAGGCGGCGTCCTATTCGAAATATCTCGGCGAATTCAAGGTCGTGTTCGACGACAACGGGGTCGTCAAGTCGGCCAGCGGCGACCCGATCTTTCTCGACAAGTCGATCACCCCTGATCCGGCGGTGCTCGCCCGCATCAAGGAGCTTGGCGCGCCGATCGAGGCGCTGAAGAACAAGGAAGTGGCGGAGACCACCAAGCCAATCGATGGCAGTCGTGAAAGCTGCCGCGCCCGCGAATGCGAAATGGGCAATCTCGTCTCCGACGCTGTCCTCGATCGGGTCAAGGGCCAGGGCGTCGAGATCGTCATCTCGAATGGCGGCGGACTGCGCGCCTCGATCGACCAGGGCACCGTGACCATGGGCGAGGTGCTGACGGTGCTGCCTTTTCAGAACACGCTGGCGACCTTCAAGATCTCCGGCAAGGATCTGGTCGCCGGTCTCGAAAGCGGCGTCAGCCAGGTCGAGGACGGCGCCGGCCGCTTCCCGCAGGTGGCCGGCTTGAAATATACCTTCGACAAGTCGGTCGCGCCCAATGCCGGTCGCGTCAAATCGGTCGAGGTGATGGAGAACGGCGCCTGGGTGCCGATCAACCCGGACAAGCAGTATCTCGTCGCCACCAACAACTACGTCCGCCAGGGCGGCGACGGCTACAAGGTCTTCGCCGAAAAGGCCACGGACGCCTATGACTACGGCCCGGGCCTGGAGCAGGTGGTGGCCGACTATCTCGGCGCGCACCGCCCCTACACGCCGAAGCTCGACGGCCGCATCACCGAGATCGGCGCCACGACAGCGGCCGCGGAGCCGGCAAAACCTGCCGAGACCGCCACGACGCCGCCTGCCGCCCAACCCGCGAAGCCGGCCGAGACGGCGCCGGCGGCCACCGAGCCTGCCATGCCGGCTTTGCCGTCCAATTCCGGCGACATCGCCGGGACGCCGCCGGCCGTTCCGACCGAGACGGCACCGGCAACGTCGGAGACAGCAAAACCTGCCGAGACTGCGCCGGCGGCCGCCGCCCCTGCGACCGAATCCGCCAAGCCGGCCGAAACAGCGCCCGCCGAGGCCAAGCCGGCCGCGACCGGTCCGGGGGCCAGCCCAGAGACCAGCCATGTGGTTGCCGCCGGCGACACCTATTGGGATCTGGCCAAGAAAAACTATGGCGACGGCAGCAAATGGAAGCTGATCTCCGAGGCCAACAAGGACTACAGGCCGCGCCGTCTGCCGCTCGGAGCAACGCTGACCATTCCGCCGGCCGCAAAGTAATCTTTCGCCGGAAGTTCATGGCGCCCGTCCGAGAGACCGGACGGGTGTTCCGTCTTCAGACGCAAACGCGGTAAGGTGCGTCCAGACGCAGCATTCCAAAACCGGCATGGCATCGCTAGTTTTCGCACCGACAACCGGAGACCGTCGATGACGCTTGCCAATCCTGCCGATGCGAAAGCCGCCAAGACCGCCGGTCCGGCGCCGGCGGGTGCCGCGCCGGTGAAAGCGGGCAAGATCGGCATCATGCTGATCAATCTCGGCACGCCCGACGGCACCGATTTCAAGCCGATGTGGCGCTATCTCAGAGAATTCCTCTCCGATCCGCGCGTCATCGAGCTCAACAAGGCGATCTGGTATCCGATCCTCTATGGGCTGGTTCTCACAACGCGACCGAAAAAGTCCGGCGCCAACTACGCCAGGATCTGGAACCGGGAGAAGAACGAGTCGCCGTTGCGCACCTTCACCCGCTCGCAGGCGGAGAAGCTCGCGGTTGCGCTTGCTGATTTGCCGGACGTCGTGGTCGACTGGGCCATGCGCTACGGCAATCCCTCGACCGGCAGCGTCCTCCGACGGCTGGTCGAGCAGGGCTGCGAGCGCATCCTCACTTTTCCGCTCTATCCGCAATATTCGGCGACGACCACGGCGACCGCGAACGACCAGCTGTTCCGGGCGCTGATGAAGATCAGGCGAGCGCCGGCGATCCGCAGCGTGCCGCCCTATTATGACGAGCCGGTCTATATCGACGCCCTCGCCCGTTCGATCGAGCAAAACCTGGCGACGCTCGATGTCGCGCCGGAGGTAGTGATCACCTCCTACCACGGCATCCCAAAACCCTATTCCGACAAGGGTGACCCTTACCAGGCGCATTGCCTCGAGACGACGCGGCTGCTCAGGGCAAGGCTCGGCTGGGACGAGAAGAAGCTCATCACCACCTTCCAGTCGCGCTTCGGCGCCCAGGAATGGCTCCAGCCCTACACCGACGTCACTGTCGAGAAGCTGGCGAAGGACGGCGTCCAATCGATCGCGGTCGTCAATCCGGGTTTTTCCGTCGACTGTATCGAGACGCTGGACGAGATCGGCCGCGAGGCCGCCGAGACATTCCACCATGCCGGCGGCAAGAACTTCGCCCACATCCCCTGCCTCAACGACAGCGCCGAGGGCATGGCGGTGATCGAGGCGCTGGTGCGGCGGGAACTGTCAGGCTGGGTCTGACGTCCAATAATAGGCGTCGAAACCGGTTCGCAACAGCCTTCGCTAACCAATATTCGCGATCACCTGATTGTAACGCTTCGGAAACACACTTAAGTGATTCCGCGAGGTCGCCGCCTTTTGAGGGAGAAACGAAATGGGGTTTAGCGGTTTCGATATTGCCATCATTGTTCTTGTATTCCTCGTCATCATCCTTCTTTTCAAAGGCATCAGAACGGTGCCGCAGGGCTACAACTACACGGTGGAGCGTTTCGGCCGCTACACCAAGACGCTGACGCCCGGCCTGAACATCATCAACCCGATCTTCGAGCGCGTAGGCGCCAAGATGAACATGATGGAGCAGGTGCTCGATGTCCCGACGCAGGAGATCATCACCCGCGACAATGCAATCGTCGGCGTCGACGGCGTCGCCTTCTACCAGGTGCTGAATGCCCCGCAGGCCGCCTATCAGGTCTCCGGGCTGCAGAACGCCATCCTCAACCTCACCATGACCAACATCCGTACCGTCATGGGCTCGATGGATCTCGACGAATTGCTGTCCAACCGCGATGCGATCAACGAACGGCTGCTGCGCGTCGTCGATGAGGCCGCGCACCCGTGGGGCATCAAGATCACCCGCGTCGAGATCAAGGACATCAACCCGCCGGCCAATCTGGTGGATTCGATGAGCCGCCAGATGATCGCCGAGCGCGACAAGCGCGCCCAGATCCTGGCCGCCGAAGGCATGAAGCAGTCGCAGATCCTCGAGGCCGAAGGCCGCAGGGAAGCCGCTTTCCGCGATGCCGAGGCGCGAGAGCGTTCCGCCGAGGCGGAGGCCAAGGCGACCCAGGTGGTGTCGGAAGCCATCGCCAAGGGCGACGTGCAGGCGATCAACTACTTCATCGCGCAGAAATACACCGAGGCGCTGGCCAGGATCGGCTCGTCCAGCAACAACAAGATCGTGCTCATGCCGTTCGAAGCCTCATCGCTGATCGGTTCGCTCGGCGGCATCGGCGAGATCGCCCGCGAAGTGTTCAAGGCCGACGGCCCTTCCGGCCCGCAACGTCAGGGGGCGCGCACGCCGCTCGTGCGACCGTCGGACAATTGAGTCACGCCATCTGGGTGGGAGAACGTCAATGATCGATCGCATCGTCTCGGAACTCGGGCCGTGGAACTGGATGGTCCTCGGCTTCGTGCTGCTGGTGATGGAAATCGTGGCGCCCGGCGTGTTCATGCTGTGGATCGGCATCGCCGCGCTGATCATCGGCGCGGTATCGCTGCTGATTTGGGACGCTGCCTTCTGGACCTGGCAGCTCCAGGTGCTCGCCTTCCTCGTGCTCTCTCTGGTCTCAGCCTTCGTCGGCAAGAAGCTGGTGGGCGATCGTGCCGTCAATGCGGACCAGCCGCTGCTCAACCGCCGCGGCGCTCAGATGGTCGGCCGCACGGCGACATTGGCCGAGCCCATCAAGAATGGCCGCGGCCGCATCCGCCTCGGCGACACGCTGTGGCGTGTCTCCGGCCCGGACCTGCCCGTCGGCACCCAGGTGCGTGTGACCGGCGCCGCCGACACCGATCTGGAGCTGACGGTGGAGGCCGTCTGAGTTTGCGGGTTTCCTATTCTGAAGCCGTTTGGGAATCAGGCCTGCGTGTCCTGAGTCTGGCCCATCTCAAGCGGCGCCGATGCGCAGCAGATCGTGCAGATGCACCAGCCCCACGGGGCGATCGGCCTCGACCACCATCAGGCTGGTGATGGCCGACGTATTGATCGTCTGCAGCGCCGTCGCCACCAGCGTGTCGGGGGCAGCCGTCTTCGGCTTCTTTGTCATCACCTCATCGACGTTCATCGACAGAAGATCATCGGCAATGTGGCGGCGGATGTCGCCATCGGTGATGATGCCGATCAGCGCACCGTCGGCGCCGGTGATCGCCACGCAGCCAAAACCCTTGCGCGACAACTCAACGATCGCTTCGCGCATTCCCGTGCCCGACGGTACCAGCGGCAGCCGCTCGCCGACATGCATGATCTCGCGCAGTTGCATCAGATTGGCGCCGAGCTGACCGCCGGGATGGAAGGTGCGGAAATGGTCCGGCGTGAAGCCGCGCGCCTCGAGCAGCGCGATCGCCAGCGCATCGCCCATGACCAGCTGCAGCAGCGCCGATGTCGTCGGCGCCAGCCCGTGCGGACAGGCCTCCGGCGAGGCCGGCAGCAACAGCACGACGTCGGCGGCGCGCGCCAGCGCCGAATTCTCGCCCGAGGTGATGGCGACCAGTGGGATCGAAAAGCGTCTGGAATAGGCGACGATGCCCATCAGTTCCTTGCTCTCGCCCGACCAAGACATGGCGATGATGGCGTCGTCCCCGGCGATCATGCCGAGATCGCCGTGATTGGCCTCGGCCGGATGGACGAAGAAGGCAGGCGTGCCGGTCGAGGCGAGCGTCGCTGCAATCTTTGAGCCGATATGCCCGCTCTTGCCGACGCCGGTGACGATGACTCGGCCCTCGATCCGCGCGATGGCATCCACTGCGGCAGCGAACGGTTCGGACAAGCCGTTGCCGAGAGCGGCTGCAAGCGCGGCCATGCCGGCCTGCTCCGTCGCCACCGTTCTCAGCGCCGATTCAATCGCTGCCTGCCTGTCCGGCTGCTTTCTTTCTGAGGACCCCGCGTGCATGGCAGATGCCATTAGCGCCATGTCGCCCGCCTGTCCAACGGAATTCCCGTCTCGCGTGCGTCGCGGACAAGGGCCCTTGGCCTGTTTCAACCCTCCGTTAACCATCCGCATTTACGGTCCGGTAAGTATGGCGCGCCTGCGCCGCGCAAGCAGTGGTGATGATGTTCGGGGGCGAGCCAGATACGAAAAAGGGCCGGAAGTGCATTGCCGTTGCAGCGCTTTTGCTGACGGCAAGCATTGTCGCCTTGCTGCGCACCGTGCCGGCATTTTCGCAAGAAACCGAGTTGCGCGGCGAGGTCTCCGAATCGGCAATCCTGGCCGACCAGCAACGCAAGGCCGGACAATTGCGCCCGCAGGGATCGCTGGATCAAGCGGTTCCAGCGACCCAGATGGCTGAGGACCAGACGCCCGCCAACCCTTATGAGCCGGCAAGCCCAGGCGCGGTGCCCGACGACGACCAGACCGGGGGCGCGGAGGGCAGCATCTTCAACCAGCCGCGAGCCACCGACGACCCCTTCGCCGACAATCAAACAATGGCCGCGCCACGCCGGCCTTCGACTGCCAGGCAGGGCGCGGCGGGTGCCAAGGGGAAAAGCGATGCCAAGGCGGCTGACAAGAAAAACGCCAAGAAGAAGCCTGGCCAGACGACCGACAGCACGGCCAAGGCCGCCACCCGCGATCAGGCCGAAACGGCGGCCACCGAGGATGACGGCGCGAACCGCCGCGCCGTCACTATCGACAGCGTCGACCGGCAGAAGCTCGATCCCGGCGCGGAGCGCACAGGATCGATCGAGGGCCAGAAAGTGAAGCTGGAGGACGATGCCTTCGCCGCCCCCGGCATCAAGGTCGGGACCTTTGTCTTCCGTCCGACACTCGAGCAAGGCCTCACCGCGACTTCCAATGCCGATGCCAGCGCCGGCGGCAGGTCGGCTGTGCTGTCCGAAACCGCGCTGCGTTTCTCCGCCACCTCCGACTGGCGCGAGAATTCGGCCGTCATCGACGGCTACGGCCTTTTTCGCAACACGCTTTCGGGCCAGAAGATCAACGATGCGCAGGGCCGGATCGAAGGCCAGCTCAATGTCGACCTCGACAATGAACTGCGCGCCATCGCCAAGCTCGGCTATGAAGCGGTGCCGGAATCGGCGTCCTCGCCGGATGCGATTGCCGGCGTCACCTCACAGCCGCTGCGGCAGACGGTCGACGGCAGCCTCGCCATCGAGAAGGATGTCGGCAAGATGCGCTACGCGCTGACCGGCGCGGTCTCGCATGATTTCTATGGCGACGCCAAGCTCTCGGACGGCACCGTCTTGTCGCTGAAGGATCGCGACTCGACACTCTACTCTGCGACCTTGCGTACCGGCTACCAGGTCTCACCGGCCATGACGCCATTCCTTGAGGTGGAAGCCGGCCGGCGGATCTACGATCTGCGCCTCGACAGCAACGGTTTCGAGCGCTCCTCGACGCGGCTCGGCGCGCGTGCCGGCCTCGAGCTCGACATGCGCGAGAAGCTCTCCGGCGAGTTCTCCGTCGGCTGGCTGCGCGAAGGCATCGACGACGACCGTCTGCCGGCGATTGCGGGGCCCTACGTCAACGCCGACCTCAAATGGTCGCCCGAGCGCGGCACCATCATCGGGCTGACCGGAAGAACCACGGTCGAGACCACGACCATCGCTAACGAGAGCGGCGACCTCCTCTATTCGGGCCGGCTCACCGGCGAGCGGCAGGTCCGCGCCAACCTGACGGCGAATACAGCGCTCGGGCTCGACTGGCGCGACTACACCGGCTCCGATGGCCACGATCTGATCCTGAGCGCCGAGGCCGGCCTGACCTGGTGGCTGAACCGCTATGCCGGCCTCACCACAAGAATCAGGACGGAGAAGCTCACCAGCAACCTTCCCGGTCGCGACTATGTCGCCAACAGCGTCTATCTCGGTCTGAAGGTGCAGCGCTGACACTTCGTGATCCTCGCGCCAGCGATGCGGACGCGGAGATCCGAAGGATCCGCTCCGCTTAGCCAGCACCTAGGAAGCGGCGCCGATCCGCTCCGCCGGCCGCACCTCATCCAGCAGCGTGCGGATGACCCCGGCCATGCTCGCATTCATGTCGCTGCGCCAGAGCGCGAAGGCGACATTGGCCTCGACGAAGCCTTCCGGCGAGCCGCAGTCGAAGGTGCGCCCCTTATAGTGATAGCCGTAGAAGGCCTGCTGCTTCTCCAGCTTCAGCATCGCATCCGTCAGCTGGATCTCGTTGCCGGCGCCGCGCTCCTGGCTTTCGAGGATGCCGAAAATCTCCGGTTGCAGGATGTAGCGCCCGTTGATGAAGAGATTGGAGGGCGCCGTGCCAGCCTTCGGCTTCTCCACCATGCCGGTGATGCGGAAACCGTGATGGGTGTCCTCGCCACGGCCGACGATGCCGTATTTATGGGCCTCGGCCGGGTCGCATTCCTGTACGGCGATGATGTTGTTCCCGGTCTCGGCATAGAGTTCGACCATATCCTTCATGCAGCTTTTTTCCGACTGCATGATCATGTCGGGCAAAAGTAGCGCGAACGGTTCGTCACCGACCAGTTCACGCGCGCACCAGATGGCATGGCCAAGGCCCATCGGCACCTGCTGGCGGGTGAAGCTGGTCTGGCCAGGCGCTGGCTGCAGCCGCTGCAGGCGGGCGAGCTGGTCGTCCTTGCCGCGCTGGGCGAGCGTATCGTAGAGCTCGAACTGGACGTCGAAGTGATCCTCGATGACCGCCTTGTTGCGCCCGGTCACGAAAATGAAATGCTCGATGCCGGCGTCGCGCGCCTCGTCGACCACATATTGAATGACCGGCCGGTCGACGACTGTCAGCATCTCCTTCGGAATGGCCTTGGTGGCCGGAAGAAACCGTGTGCCGAGACCGGCGACCGGGAAAACTGCCTTGCGAACTCGCTTCATGCTCCACCCATCCGTTTAAGCCCATTATCCGCGCGGCCATCCGCTCCGCAATCCCCCCGAACATTTTCGCGCCGGAATGTTGAATTATCCGAGCGGATGGCCTGAAAATCGAAAGTTAAAGCACCGACCTCTCTTTTCGTTCCTAATGGCACCTATGGTAAACTAAATACTAACCGGCTTCGGCGTTGAATGATCCTTCCTAATTTTGATGAAGGAGGAAAAGGATGTCCGTTCGCAACAGCGCAAGGCGCCTGGCGGCATTTGTGACGGCCGCGGGCCTCACGCTTGCCTTGCTGATGCCCGCCGGACCCGCTTTCGCCGATGCGGGTTTCCGCCAGTGGGTCGCGGGCTTTCGTGCCACCGCGGTTTCGGGCGGCGTTTCCGGCGCAGTCTACGACAGGGCCATGAGGGGCATCGAGCCCGACCCGGTCGTGCTGGAAAAGGCCCGCACCCAGCCGGAATTCACCGCCCCCGCCTGGGATTATTTCGACAACCGCGTGCATGACCAGTCGGTGACCAACGGTCAGGCAATGGCGCGCAAATGGAAGCCGTGGCTGGATCGGATCGAGGCGCGGTTCGGCGTCGATCGCCATATCCTTCTCGCCATCTGGTCGATGGAATCGAACTATGGCGAGATCCTCAAGCGCGACGACATAATGCGCAATGTCATCCGTTCGCTGGCGACCCTTGCCTATGGCGACCCGAAGCGGTCGAAATATGCCCGAACCCAGCTGATCGCGGCGCTGAAGATCCTGCAGACCGGCGACATCGACGAAAGCCATCTCATGGGTTCCTGGGCGGGCGCAATGGGTCAGACGCAGTTCATCCCGACCAGCTATCAGCACTACGCGGTGGACATGGACGGCAATGGCCGGCGCGACATCTGGAATTCGATACCCGACGCGTTGGCGACTGCCGCCAACCTGCTCAGGAAGAACGGCTGGCAGGCCGGCAAGACCTGGGGCTATGAAGTGACCTTGCCGCCGGGCAAGCTGCCCGCCGGATCGAAGACGCTGGCGCAGTGGCAGGCGCTCGGGGTCGCCAGGGCCAACGGCAAGCCGTTCAGGAACTTGAGCGACAAGGCGACGCTCAAGGTGCCGGACGGCAGGGGCGGACCGGCCTTCCTGATGATCAGGAATTTCTCGGTCATCAAGGCTTACAACAATGCCGACAAATATGCTTTGGCCGTCGGCCTGCTCGCCGACGAAATCGCCGGTGGCACCGGGCTTGTGCAGGACTGGCAGCGGCCTTTCACCAAGCTCAGCTTTGAGCAACGGCAGGAACTGCAGAAGCGGCTTTCCGAGCACGGTTATTATGACGGCAAGTTCGACGGCAAGATCGGCGAGGGGTCGAAAGCCGCCATCATGGCCTACCAGGCGAAGGTAGGCTTGAGCCAGGATGGCTATCCGAGCCTGGAAGTGCTGAAATGGCTCCGGAAGCAATAGAGCCGCCCATGTCGTCAAGCATCCTTTCAAAAGCGGAAAGGATGCTGTAGCGCTGCGGCCTGCGCATGACTTGCCGGCTTTTTACGTTGTCATGCGCCAAGGATGGAGGCTTTCATTGGTTACGGTCGCGCGTGTCTGGCTGATCGTTCGCCGCCTGCCGATTCTCGTCCTGGCCATCGCCGTGCTTGCCGTCGCCGGCTCGAGCGCCTTTCATACCCCGGCTTTCGCGCAGGAAGACGGAAACCGCGGCTGGTCGCTGCGCGATCTTCTTTTCCCGCGCCGCAGCGAGCGCATTGAACCTCCTGCCAATGTCCAGCCGGTGAGGCCGAAGCCGAAGGCCAGAAACCCCAAGCCGCGCCCGCCGGCCGAGCCGGAGGCGCCGGTTGTCGAAAAGGCGCCGGATGCGCGCGTCGTGCTGGTAGTCGGCGATTTCCTGGCGGGCGGGCTCGCCGAGGGTCTGGACGTCGCCTTCGCCGACAATCCGGCGGTCAGGATCGTTGCGCGCAGCAACGGCTCGTCGGGCTTCGTGCGTGACGATTTCTACAATTGGCCGGTCGAGATCAAGTCTCTGATCGAGACGGAGAAGCCGTCCGTCGTGGTGGTCATGCTTGGCTCCAACGACCGCCAGCAGATGCGCGTCGGCGACGTCCGCGAGCAGCCGCGCTCCGAGAACTGGACCAAGGAATACGAGCACCGCACCGATGCGCTGGGCAAGGCCATTCAGGATGCAAAGGTGCCGTTCCTGTGGGTCGGCATGCCGGCATTCGGGGCGGCAAAAATGACCTCGGACATGCTCGCCTTCAACGACATCTATCATTCAGCCGCACAGACCCATGGCGGCGAGTTCGTCGATGTCTGGGACGGCTTCGTCGACGAGAACGGCGCCTTCGTCACCTCCGGTCCGGACATCAACGGCCAGCCGGTGCGCCTGCGCTCCGACGACGGCATCAATGTGACCAAGGCCGGCAAGCGCAAGCTTGCCTTCTACACCGAAAAGCCGCTGGCCAAGATCCTCGGGCTGGCGGCACCCGGAAGCGTCACCACGGTTTCCGCGCCGGCGGGCGCTCCGGTCGAGGCGTCGAAGCCTGCCGCGGCCCCTGTCATCGTCGACCGCACCGCGCCGATGCTGCTCAGCGACCCCGCGCTCGACGGCGGGACCGAGCTGCTGGGTGCCGCACCGCCAGCCAAGGCCGATCCGAATCTTCCAGGCGAAAAGCTGACCGTCGAGGGCAAGGCGCCCGTCGCCTCGCCCGGCCGAGCCGACGATTTTTCCTGGCCGCCGAAGACGCCGACCGCTTCATCGGAGACCTCGACAGCGGTGCGTCGGTAGGGCCGCAACGGAAGAGCCCATCGTGGCTGCAGGTAGCCTCAGCGGGGGAGTACGCTAGACCCCATCAGCGCCTCGTCGATCGCCCGCGCTGCCTGGCGGCCTTCGCGGATCGCCCACACCACCAGCGACTGGCCGCGACGGACGTCGCCCGCGGCATAGAGCCTGTCTATGCTGGTTCTGTAGTCCCGGTCGTCGGCCTCGACGTTCCGCGAGCGGCGGCTGTCGGTGACCATTTTTATCTCGCCGTCCAGCTCCTTCATGACCCCATCATTCGCCGGACCGGCAAAGCCGATGGCGATGAAGGCGAGATCGGCGCGGATGACGAACTCGGTGCCGGCGATCGGCTTGCGCTTCTCATCGACCTCGCAGCAGCGGACGCCAGTCAGCTGTCCGTCCTCGCCGATGAATTCGAGGGTCGCCACCTGGAATTCGCGCTCCGCGCCCTCGGCTTGCGAGGAAGACGTGCGCATCTTCGTCGCCCAGTAAGGCCAAACGGCGAGCTTGTCTTCCTTCTCCGGCGGCTGCGGACGGATGTCGAGCTGCGTCACGCGCACCGCGCCCTGCCGGAAGGCGGTGCCGATGCAGTCGGACGCGGTGTCGCCGCCGCCGACGACGACGACATGCTGCCCGCCGGCGATGATCGGATGTGACGGCCAGGCCACCGATTGGATCGGCTCGCCACCGACGCGGCGGTTCTGCTGCACGAGATACGGCATGGCGTCATAGACGCCGCTGAGATCGTCGCCCGGAATGTTGGCCGGGCGCGGCGTTTCCGAGCCGCCGCAATAGAGCACGGCGTCGTGCTCGGCGAGGAGCTCGGCAACCGGCTTGTCGACGCCGACATTGACGCCGCAATGGAAACTCACGCCCTCGCCCTGCATCTGCTCGATGCGGCGATCGATGTAATGCTTCTCGATCTTGAAGTCGGGAATGCCGTAGCGCATCAGCCCGCCCGGCCGGCTCTCGCGCTCATAGACATGCACATCGTGGCCGGCGCGGCCGAGCTGCTGGGCGGCGGCCATGCCGGCCGGCCCGGAGCCGATGACGGCAACCCGCTTGCCGGTCTTCTTTTCCGGCGGGTAGGGCCGGATGTGGCCGGTCTCATAGGCCTTGTCGGCGATCGCCTGCTCGACCGTCTTGATGGCGACCGGAATGTCCTCGAGGTTCAGCGTGCAGGCTTCCTCGCAAGGCGCCGGGCAGATGCGGCCGGTAAACTCCGGGAAATTGTTGGTCGAATGCAGGTTGCGGATCGCGCTGTCCCAGTCGCCATTGTAGACGAGGTCGTTCCAGTCCGGGATCTGGTTGTGGATCGGGCAGCCGGTCGGTCCATGGCAGAACGGGATGCCGCAATCCATGCAGCGCGCGGCCTGTTTCTCGACCTCCTTGTCCGACATCGGCAGCGTGAATTCGCGGAAATGCCGGATGCGATCCGAGGCAGGCTGGTACTTCTGCACCTGCCGGTCGATTTCGAGAAACCCTGTTACCTTGCCCATAGTCCAGTCCCTGCTGTCCGAAGGCGCGCTCGCAAGTCTAGCTTGTCGGCGCACCCGTTAACCTCATAAGGCCGCCGTGGCAACCTTGGTCCGAGGTCAGGATTGTTGGTGAGGATGCCGGCCGGGCGATTACCTCCCCGGCCGTGCCCAAAGCCTATTCCGCCGCCACGCTCATGCGCATGCGCTCCATCTCGATCAGCGCGCGGCGATACTCGACCGGCATAATTTTCCGGAATTTCGGCCGGAAGCTTGCCCAATTGTCGAGGATCTCGCGGCCGCGCACCGAGCCCGTGTAATGGACGTGGTTCGAGATCAGCTGATAGAGCCGCTCCTCGTCATGGCTTGTCATGTCTCCGGAGACGTCGACGCGTCCCTTATGGTCGAGGTCACCGCCATGATGGAGCAGCTTCTCCATCAGGTCGTCCTCTTCCGGAACGGGCTCCAGCTCGACCATCGCCATGTTGCAGCGTTCGGCGAAATCGCCCTTCTCGTCGAGCACATAGGCGACGCCGCCCGACATGCCGGCGGCGAAGTTGCGGCCCGTTTTGCCGATGACCACGACGATGCCGCCGGTCATGTATTCGCAGCCATGGTCGCCGACGCCTTCGACAACGGCAACGACGCCGGAATTGCGCACCGCGAAGCGCTCGCCGGCGACGCCGGCGAAATAGGCCTCGCCCTCGGTCGCGCCGTAGAGCACCGTGTTGCCGACGATGATCGAGTCGGCCGCGACGATCTTGGCCTCTTCCGGCGGCCGGATGACGATGCGGCCGCCCGACAGGCCTTTGCCGACATAATCGTTGCCGGCGCCGACCAGCTCGAAGGAAACGCCGCGCGCGAGAAACGCACCGAAAGACTGGCCAGCCGTGCCGGTGAGCTTAACCTGGATCGTGTCCTCGCGCAGGCCTTTGTGCTTGAAGCGCTTGGCGACTTCGCCCGACAGCATCGCGCCGGCAGAGCGGTCGACATTGCGGATCGGCAGCTCGATGCTGACCGGCTGCTTGGCTTCCAGCGCCGGCTTTGCCAGCTCGATCAGCTTGCGGTCGAGCACGTCGTCGATCGGATGCTTCTGCCGCTCGGTCCAGTGCAGCGCCTCAGCCGGCGCCTCCGGCTTGAAGAACACCTTCGAGAAGTCGAGCCCGCGCGCCTTCCAGTGCTGGATCACGTCGCGCTTCTCCAGAAGGTCGGTGTCGCCGATGATCTGGTCGAGATGGGTGAAGCCCATTTCGGCGAGCAGCGCGCGCACCTCCTCCGCCACGTAGAAGAAGAAGTTGATGACATGCTCCGGCGTGCCCTTGAAGCGCTTGCGCAGCACCGGGTCCTGCGTCGCCACCCCGACCGGGCAGGTGTTCAGGTGGCACTTGCGCATCATGATGCAGCCGGCCGCAATCAGCGGCGCGGTCGAGAAGCCGAACTCGTCGGCGCCGAGCAGCGCGCCGATGATGACGTCACGGCCGGTGCGCAACCCGCCGTCGACCTGCAGCGCCACGCGGGAGCGCAGGCCGTTGAGCACCAGGGTCTGATGCGTCTCGGCGAGGCCCATTTCCCACGGGCTGCCGGCATGCTTGAGTGAGGTCAGCGGCGAAGCGCCGGTGCCGCCGTCGTAGCCGGAGATGGTGATGTGATCGGCGCGCGCCTTGGCGACGCCCGCCGCAACCGTGCCGACGCCGACCTCCGAGACCAGCTTGACCGAGACATCGGCCGCCGGATTGACGTTCTTCAAGTCGTAGATCA
Source organism: Mesorhizobium sp. M1A.F.Ca.IN.020.04.1.1 (assembly GCF_003997315.1). Classification (NCBI taxonomy): domain Bacteria; kingdom Pseudomonadati; phylum Pseudomonadota; class Alphaproteobacteria; order Hyphomicrobiales; family Phyllobacteriaceae; genus Mesorhizobium; species Mesorhizobium sp. M1A.F.Ca.IN.020.04.1.1. Next base: position 19,862 of record NZ_RZSN01000029.1, on the reverse strand, counting down.
GCTGAGCCAGATCCTCGATCGAGTAGATGTCGTGATGCGGCGGCGGCGAGATCAGGCCGACGCCTGGCGTCGAGTGTCTGACCTTGGCGATGGTGGCGTCGACCTTGTGTCCGGGCAACTGACCGCCCTCGCCGGGCTTGGCGCCTTGGGCCACCTTGATCTGCATGACGTCGGAATTGACCAGATACTCCGCCGTCACGCCGAACCGCCCCGACGCGACCTGCTTGATCGCCGAGCGTTCCGGATTCTTGCCGCCGCCGGGCAGCGGCAGATAGCGGTCGGCCTCTTCGCCGCCCTCGCCGGTGTTCGACTTGCCGCCGATGGCGTTCATCGCGCGCGCCAGCGTCGTGTGCGCTTCCCGGGAGATCGAGCCGAAGGACATCGCCCCGGTCGAGAAGCGCTTGACGATCTCGGCCGCCGGCATGACGTCTTCGATCGCGACCTTCTTGCGGCCGGTCTCTTCCGCCAGCTTGATCTCGAACAGGCCGCGGATGGTCTGCGCTCTAGCTGTCGCGCTGTCGATCTGCGCCGAATACTCCTTGAACGTGTCCCAGGAGCCCTGGCGCACGGCATGCTGCAGGCTGGCGACCGCATCCGGCGACCACATATGCGCCTCGCCGCGCATGCGGAACATGTATTCGCCGCCGACCTCGAGATTGTTGCGCAGCACCGGGTCGTTGCCGAAGGCATCGGTATGGCGGCTGAGAGTCTCGGTCGCGATCTCGTCCAGCCCGACGCCTTCGATCAGCGTCGCGGTGCCGGTGAAATACTTCTCGACGAAGTCCGACTTGAGCCCGATGGCGTCGAAGATCTGCGCACCGCAATAGGACTGGTAAGTCGAGATGCCCATCTTGGACATCACTTTGAGGATGCCCTTGCCGATCGACTTGATGTAGCGGGAGACGACCTCGTATGCGTCGACCTCCTCCGGCAGTTCGCCGCGCCTGTGCATGTCGAGCAGCGTGTCGAAGGCGAGATAGGGGTTGATCGCCTCGGCGCCGTAGCCGGCCAGGCAGCAGAAATGATGCACCTCGCGGGGCTCGCCGGATTCGACGACCAGTCCGACCGCGGTGCGCAGGCCCTTGCGGATCAGGTGATGGTGCACCGCCGCCGTCGCCAGCAAAACCGGAATGGCGATGCGGTCCGGCCCGACCTGGCGGTCGGACAGGATGATGATGTTGTAGCCGCCCGCGACCGCCGCCTCGGCGCGCTCGCAGAGCCGGTCGATGGCGCCTTGCATGCCGGCAGCGCCCTCGTTCGAACCGTAGGTGATGTCGATCGTCTTGGTGTCGAAGCGGTCCTCGGTGTGTCCGATGGAGCGGATCTTCTCGAGATCGCCGTTGGTGAGAATCGGCTGGCGCACTTCAAGCCGCTTGCGGCGCGATGTGCCGATCAGGTCGAAGATGTTCGGCCGCGGCCCGATGAAGGACACCAGGCTCATCACCAGTTCCTCACGGATCGGGTCGATCGGCGGATTGGTGACCTGAGCGAAGTTCTGCTTGAAATAGGTGTAGAGCAGCTTCGACTTGTCCGACATCGCCGAGATCGGCGTGTCGGTGCCCATCGAGCCGACCGCTTCCTGGCCGGTAGTGGCCATAGGCGCCATCAGAAGCTTCGTGTCTTCCTGTGTGTAGCCGAAGGCCTGCTGGCGATCGAGCAGGCTGACATCCTTGCGCAGCGCCCGCGGCTCGACCGGCTTCAGCTCTTCAAGAATCAACTGCGTGTTGGCGAGCCAGGTCTTGTAAGGGTGCCTGGTCGCGATCTCCGACTTGATCTCCTCGTCGGAGATGATGCGGCCCTTGGCCAGATCGATCAAAAGCATGCGGCCGGGCTGCAGCCGCCACTTCTGCACGATCTTTTCCTCCGGCACCGGCAGCACGCCGGCTTCCGAAGCCATGATGACGCGGTCGTCGTCGGTGACGATGTAGCGAGCCGGACGCAGGCCGTTGCGATCGAGCGTCGCGCCGATCTGGCGCCCGTCGGTGAAGACGACCGCCGCCGGCCCGTCCCACGGCTCCATCAGCGCAGCGTGGTACTCGTAGAACGCCTTGCGGTCGGAATCCATGAGCTTGTTGCCGGCCCAGGCTTCCGGGATCAGCATCATCATGGCGTGGCTTAAGCTATAGCCGCCCTGGAACAGGAATTCGAGCGCATTGTCGAAGCACGCCGTGTCGGACTGACCCTCATAGGAGATCGGCCACAGCTTCGAGATGTTGTTGCCGAACAGCTCGGAATCGACCGAGGCCTGACGCGCCGCCATCCAGTTGTTGTTGCCGCGCACCGTGTTGATCTCGCCGTTATGCGCGACCATGCGATAGGGATGCGCCAGCTTCCATGACGGGAAGGTGTTGGTCGAGAAGCGCTGGTGGACGAGGATCAGCGCTGTGTCGAAGCGCGGATCCTTGAGGTCCTTGTAATAGGCGCCGACTTGGTAGGCGAGGAACATGCCCTTGTAGACGATGGTGCGCGCCGACAGCGACACGCAATAGGCGCCGACATCCTTGTTGTCGTTCTCGGCATAGATGCGGCCCGAGATCACCTTGCGCAGCAGGTAGAGCCTCGCCTCGTACTCCTCGTCGTCCGGAATCTCGGCCGTGCGGCCGATGAACACCTGGCGATGGAACGGCTCGGAGGCGACAATCTCCGGCGCCTTCGACAGCGACGAATTATCGACCGGCACGTCGCGGAAGCCGATCAGCGGCAGCCCTTCGGACTGGGCCGATTCGGCGATGATGTCCTCGATATGGGCGCGAAGGGCTGCGTCCTGCGGCATGAACCAGTGGCCGACGCCATATTGGCCTGCCGGCGGCAGTTCGACGCCCTTTCCGGCCATCTCATCGCGGAAGAACCGATCCGGAATCTGCACCAGCACGCCGGCGCCGTCGCCGACCAGCGGATCGGCGCCGACAGCGCCGCGATGGGTGAGGTTTTCCAGCATCGCCAGACCGTCCTCGACGATCTGGTGCGACTTTACGCCCTTCATGTTGGCGATGAAGCCGACGCCGCAGGCGTCATGCTCGTTGCGCGGATCGTAGAGGCCCTGCGCGATCAAACCATTGGCGGCGGTACCAGTTTTGACGGCTGCCGCTTTCGTCTGCGCGGCCTGGCCGTTGATCGCAGATGGCGTCAGTTCCGTCATCGTCCTATCCTCCGTTCCGCACCCTTGGCGGTGATTTCCCTCGGGGCGCTGGTTTGCCTTGGGAAGCACGATGCTTCCCTTCGTCCTTGCTGCACGTCTCGCGAAATTCTTGCCGAACCATGCGGCCATACGCCCGGTTCGCATCCGGTATCGTACAGGCCAGAGCGGAGCCGTCTACCCGCCGCTCGCGACAATAGCCGGAATGGCAGCGATGATATGCCAGTCCAGCCTGTTTTGTGCGACAAAATAAGACAGCACTACTGTCCTAAATTTTTTATGGCAGAAATCCCGCACCTGCACAAGACCGATTCACAAAATTCTTGGGCGTGCCGCGACACAAAATTTCGCGAAGGGATCGGAAAACGCAACCTCTAGTCAGTCGTTACGGCCCGGCTGGCTTCACCGTTTTGCGAAAGATTGGCCCTTGCGCTTCGGGCGCCAAAGCAGTCAAGTCGCGCCGCTTTCTGCCAATCACAATACGGACCTCTCGATGTTCTTTGCATCCGACAACTGGGCGGGCGTTCATCCCGACATTTCGGCGAACCTCTCCCGCCACGCGGCCGGCATCGCGACCGCGTATGGCGACGGCGACTTGGACCGCACCGTCTACCATCGCTTCAGCGAGATCTTCGAGCGCGATGTTCAAGTGTTCTTCGTCGCCACCGGCACCGCGGCCAACGCCCTTTCGATGGCGGCGTTGAACCGTATCGGCGGCATCGCCCTTTGTCATTCCGAAGCGCATATGAATGTCGACGAGTTCGGAGCGATGGGCTTCTACACCGGCGGCGCTCGTACGACGCCGGTTGCGGGTCCCCTGGGGCGCATCAACCCGCAGGCTCTCGACGACGCCATCAGGCGTTATTCACAGGATCTTGCGCCGGCCGGCCAGCCGATGGCCGTGACGATCACCCAGGCGACCGAGGTGGGCACCGTCTACACCGTCGACGACGTCAAGGCGATCGCCGAGGTCAGCCGCAGGCACAAGCTGCCACTGCATATGGATGGCGCGCGCTTTGCCAATGCGATTGCCGCGACCGACGTCACGCCGGCGGAAATGACCTGGAGGAGCGGCGTCGACCTGATCTCCTTCGGCGGCACCAAGAACGGTTGCTGGATGGCCGACGCGGTGGTGATCTTCAACCCGGAAGTCGGCCGGGATCTGCGCCTGCTTCGCCAGCGCGCCGGACAGACCTTTTCCAAGGCGCGCTTCATCTCGGCGCAATTCGAAGCCTATTTCACCGACGACCTTTGGCTGAGGATGGCGCGGCATGCCAATGCGATGGCGGCACATCTCGCCGAGACGATCGAGGACGCGCCGGCGGGCAGGCTCGCCTGGCTGCCGCAGGCCAACGAAGTGTTCGCAATCTTCGACCGCGCTCTTGCCGAAAAGCTGCAGACCGCCGGCGCCAAATTCTATGAATGGGGCGTGCCGCAGGGTTTCGATGGCCATCTCGGCGACAAGGAAGCAATCTACCGTTTCGTCGCCAGCTTCGCCACCACCACCCAAGAGATCGACCGTCTCGGCCAACACCTCTCGCAATGATCAGGCGAGCAAAGGCCCCAGCGACAGTTCGAGGCCAAGCAGGATCAAAAAAGCCAGAAAACATCGGCGAAATGTCGCCGCGTTGATTTTCTGGCGCAGGATTAATGTCACAAAAAAGCGGCGCCCTTCGGCGCCGCTTTCGTCTCGGGAGGGAGACGTTTCTTACATGGAGCCCGCGGCTTACGCGGCGGCCTTGGCCTCGATCTGCTTGGCCTTGTCCGAAGACGAGGTGATCGCGATCTTGCGCGGCTTCAGCTCTTCCGGAATGTTGCGCTTGAGGTCGACGAAGAGCAGGCCGTTCTTCAGCGTGGCGCCCTCGACCTCAACGTGGTCGGCGAGCTGGAAGCGACGCTCGAAGGCGCGCGAAGCGATGCCGCGATAGAGCAGCTCCGAACCCTCGCCATTGTTCTCTTCCTTGCGCTCACCCTTGACGGTCAGCACATTGCGGTGCGCCTCGATCGAGATCTCGTCTTCCGAGAAGCCGGCAACCGCCATCGAGATGCGATAGGCGTTCTCGCCGGTGCGCTCGATGTTATAGGGCGGATAGGTCTGCGCGCTCTCGGGCTGGCCGAGCGTATCGAGCATGGTGAACAGCCGGTCGAAACCGACGGTCGAACGATAAAGCGGGGAAAAATCAACGTGACGCATGATGTGTTCTCCTGTTGAGCAACATGGTTTGCGTTTGACCCGGTACGAAACCCTCGAAAGGCGTTCCGGATAGGCCAGCGGCCCCGACATCGGCGGCCGCAACCTCCATTTGGGAAGCGGAAAAGCCCATTTCAAGAACTTCGCGCACCAACTTTCCCTTCGATTTTTTCGTTTCGATGAACGCCAGATGAACCGAGGCTTGGGCATCCGTTCAGCGTGGGATCGCTAGGCTGCAGTCAACGATACGGATATGCGGCGCCTCGATCGGTGCGCCGCGACGAGGCCGACCGGGTGTAACGTCCCTTCCTCCCGGATCGACAGAGGCCGGAAGCGCGCCGCAGGTGCTTCCGGCCTTCCCGTTCAGGAAAGCGCGTATCCCGGACCTTTGCTTTTGGCGCATGGGCGTCTATCACCGTGGCGACGCCTGGCCCGCTCGGGCAAGAAGCAATCAACGAAGCGCCGAATGACGGACCTTTTCTATCTGACTGAGGGCAATCCGCCGCCGCAGAACGCTGCCGGCGGCTTCTTCACCACCCGCGACGGCAGGAAGATCCGCTACGGCGTTTTCGCCACCGTCGCCCGCCCGCTCCAGGGCACGGTGGTGCTGCTGACCGGCCGCAACGAGTGCATCGAGAAATATTTCGAGACCATCCGCGATCTCGCCGACCGCGGATTCGGCGTCGCCACCCTCGACTGGCGCGGCCAGGGCGATTCCAGCCGCCTGCTGCGCGACCGGCAGCGCGGCTATGTCCGCAGCTTCCGTGACTACACCCGTGATCTCGAGCAGTTCTTCGAGGAGATCGTGCTGCCCGATTGCCGCGGTCCCTATTACATCCTCGCCCATTCGACGGGAGCAGTGATCGCGCTGCTTGCCTCGCCGTCGATGGTCAACCGGGTGCGGCGCATGGTGCTGATCGCGCCTTTCCTGGCCGTGCCCGACTTGCGGGTTTCGATCGCCACCATAAGGCGCGTCTGCGCGGTGTTCTGCGCGCTGGGCCTCGGCCGCCTCTATGCCGCCTGGGGGCCGCGCCCGAAATTGCCGACGCCCTTCGAAATGAACAAGGTGACGTCCGACCCGGAGCGCTACCGGCGCAATACCGACATTTACAGGGCCTGGCCCCACCTTGGACTCGGTGGTCCGACCATCCGCTGGCTGAAGGCCGCAGCCGCAGCCGCGGAAGCGGTCAGCGACCCCGATTTCATGGCAAGGATCCAGGTACCGACGCTGATCGTCGCCGCCGGCGCCGACCAGGTGGTCTCTACCAAGGCGGTCGAATCCTATGCCAGACGGCTTCGCGTCGGCTCTTTGTTGATGATCGACGGCGCGCATCATGAGATCCTGCAAGAGAGGGATCTCTTTCGCGAGCAGCTCCTGGCGGCCTTCGATGCTTTTGTTCCGGGAACCGGCGACGCTGCCTGATCACGGAACGACGCCGCGGATCAGCCGCGCAGCGCCGCCATTGCCGCGGCGTGCAATTCCGGCGTCGCCGCCGCCAATATGTCGCCGCCGTTTTCTGCCGGCCCGCCTTCGAAGGTGGTGACGACGCCGCCCGCCTTCTCGATGATCGGGATCAGCGCCACGATGTCGTAGGGTTTCAAACCCGGATCGGCGACGATATCGACGCTGCCCGCCGCCACCATGGCGAAGGCGTAGCAGTCGGTGCCGTAGCGGGCGAGCTGCACCTGTTTCTCGAACGCGTCATAGCGGTTGCGCGCCGCGCCCTTGAACAGCGCCGGCGTGGTGGTGAACAGGGTCGCCTGCGAAAGCTCCGTCGTCTTGCGCGTCGCGAGCTTGCGCGGGCCACCCGGGCCTTCGTAATGCGAGCCGGAGGCATTGGCATAGAACAGCTCGCCGGTGAAGGGCTGCGACATCAGGCCGGCTACGGCATCGCCGTCGATCGTCAGTCCGACCAGCGTTCCCCAGACCGGCAGGCCGGAAATGAAGGCGCGTGTGCCGTCGATCGGGTCGATGACCCAGACATGCCGGCTCGAAATGTTCTCGCTGCCATGCTCCTCGCCGAGGATGCCGTGATCGGGATATTCCGCCGAGATAAGCGCCCGGATCGCCCGCTCGGCCTCGCGATCGGCCTCCGTCACCGGATCGAAGTTCTCCGCCAGCTTATTGGCGACTGCGGCCTGGCTGCGGAAGCGAGGCAAGGTCTCGGCGGCGGCGGCACGCGCGATGCGCCGCATGAAGTCGATGCTGATATCCAACCCACTCTCCCCGTTGCGGCAACCATCTCGCAGCCGCTGTCTTCTTGCCGGACCGGATCGTGAAATCGGGTCAGGCGCCCTCGCCTGTTGCCTCAAAGTCACACGTCAGGCACCGAAACCGGATTTGCACATCATATTGAATTAAAAAAGCCTGAAGTCGATTGACATTTGTGCATCGCACAATACTTTTGTTCTCGGACAGCTTATCCTGTCCATGCCCTCCTTGGGCGTTTCCTCCCTAGACTTCGACCGTGTCGTGAAAACGATGCGGTCTTTTTTTGAGCTGCGGTTCCCAGCGCCACCGTCATTCGGCGGCGAGCGGCAGGTCGAGGAAATGATGGCCGGGCATCGAAATCAGTTCGGCCGAAAACCGCGTCAGGTCGTCGGCTAAAGCGTCGAAGCCGGCCGATTTCTGGAATGTCCGCTCGTTCATGTAGAGCCCGCGATTGACCTCGATCTGCAGCGCGTGGAGATGACGCGCCGGCCGCCCGTAATGCTCGGTTATGAAGCCGCCGGCATAAGGCTTGTTATGCGCGACAGCGTAGCCCATTCCGGTGAGCAGGCCGATCGCCCTCTCGGTTAGAGCCGCGCTGGCGGAAATGCCGAAACGATCGCCGATGATGAAATCCGGCCGCGCGCCATTGTCGCCGACCCGGACGCTGGCCGGCATCGAATGGCAGTCGATCAGCACGGCATAGCCGAACCTGGCGTGGGTCCTGGTCAAGAGCCGCTTCAGCGTCTCGTGATAGGGCTTGTAGACGGCCTCTATGCGTCCCACGGCCTCGGAGAGCGGCAGACGCCCGGGATAGATGTCGAGCCCCTCCCCCACCAGCTTCGGCACGGTGCCCAGCCCGCCCGCGACGCGGGCAGAGCGGATATTGCAGAAGGACGGCACCGGCTCCGCGAACATGCGCGGATCGAGTTCCCACGGTTCGCGGTTGACGTCGAGATAGGCGCGCGGGAAATTTGCCGCCAGCATCGGCGCGCCGAGCGCGACGGCGCCGCCGAACAGCTCATCGACATAGCAATCCTCCGACCGGCGTATGGCGTTGCGGTCGAGCCGCACCATGGCCAGGAAGCGCTCGGGATAATGGCGGCCGCTATGCGGCGAGTTGAACAGGAAAGCTACGCGTTGCTCGGCGCCCGATCGGATTTCGAAGGGTGGTGTGACCGAAAAATCCTCGGCTGCCGTCTTCAATTTGAACGAACCAGGACGAAGCACTGCATCATGATGCGAAACTGCCATCTTGCGTCCGGCATGTCCAGCATTTCAGCCCCGCGAAACGCACAGTCGAAGTGGTCGCGACAAGGCCAACGTTCACTTGATGTTTACCGTCTCCTCCTCATATACAGGATGGTTAACGGGCTTGCCCGGCGGCAGGCTTGGGGCGGGTGATTCGGACGGGATACGATGGCACGCATTCTTCTGGCGGAAGACGACGACGATATGCGCCGGTTCCTCGTCAAGGCGCTGGAACGCGCCGGCTATCAGGTGAGCGATTTCGACAACGGCGCCAGCGCCTATGAGCGGCTGCGCGAAGAGCCTTTTTCGCTGCTTCTGACCGACATCGTCATGCCGGAGATGGACGGCATCGAGCTTGCCCGCCGCGCCACTGAGATCGATCCGGATCTCAAGGTCATGTTCATCACCGGCTTCGCTGCCGTCGCGCTCAATCCGGATTCCAAGGCGCCCAAGGACGCCAAGGTGCTGTCGAAGCCGTTCCATCTGCGCGATCTCGTCAACGAGGTCGAAAAGATGCTTCAGGCCGCCTAAAGGGTTTTTCCGGCCGGCGCATGTCGTCCAAAACGGCGCAGCGGCTGGGAAAACGACATCCACAAAACAAAGATCTAAGCGCGTCACTCGAACCCGTTTCGACGCGACGCGCTTTAGGCATCGGCGCTTCCGCCGCTGCGGCAAAACGGAGCTTTCTTTTCTTGTTCCTGCTATTGACGCGCCGGACCAAAAATGGTGTATGCGCGGCTTCGGATGGGCGTGTAGCTCAGCGGGAGAGCACTGCATTGACATTGCAGGGGTCACAAGTTCAATCCTTGTCACGCCCACCATCCTTTCAATAACTTAGCTAACCCAATGTGCCGATTGGCACAGAAACTCCGGGGCGAAGATTTCCAACCGCACTCCGGAACCAAAGCGGACGCGTTCCGTTGCACGCCAAATGGGGACTGGCTGCAATGGCCGAAGACGACGACCGTTTCTGGAAGGTCTATATAGATTCCATCAAATTGCGCGCCGAGCGGTATCAGCTTCGAGCCGAAGTCGATGCCGAACGGCAACAAGCGCGACGGATCCGGTGCAATCGGCCCGAGAGCGAGCCTGGATATTCCGGCAAGGCCCAGAAGATCTAACGCACCGTGCAACTGATCTGACGCTCGCAAGTTAACCTTCATCGTCGGCAACTAGCAAAGGACGCCGGCGGGTGAGAGACAGCGACCGCGCTCCCGTCTGAACCAAGACCGGAGACGCGTCATGCGAGACCAAATTCCCGACAACCCACGTCCGCGCCCTCTTCAAGCCGAGAGCGACAGGAAGCTCCTCGCCCAAACGAGAGATGTGATCAATCGTTCGAGGCAGAAGCTCATCGACACAGAACCGCAGATCGATCCGCACCGGTTGAAGCGGATTTCTCGCAAAGTCCCTGGGGTCTAAACCTGGGCCTGCGGGACGTGCGCTACTGCCGATCGGCCGGCCTAATGATGGTCCATGACGGCGGTGCCCACCCCTTCCAGCTGAATTTCGGCTGCTGCCGGCCCAAGCCCGATATCAAAGTTACGCTCTTCGCCAGCGGCAGGGGAAGCGAGAGGCGTATCCCTCTCAGACGCCCGAGACGGCGCACAGCGCTTTCATTCTAGCGACGGCGAGATCTGGATCGGCCAGCAATCCCGCCTGATCGGCGAGGCGGAAAACATCGGCGTAGTGGCAGACGCCGCGTGCCGACTGCATGCCGCCGACCATGGTGAAATGATCCTGGTGGCCATTCAGCCAGGCCATGAAGACGATGCCTGCCTTGTAATATTCCGTCGGGGCTTCGAAGATCTTGCGCGACAGCGGCACGGTCGGCGCCATCAGCGCGTCATAGCCGGCCCGGTCGCCCTCGGCGAGCCTGGCCAGCGCGGGGTTGGCCACCGGGGCGATGGCATCGAAGATGCCGAGCAGCGCATGCGAGTGCCTCTTGCCGTCGCCCGCGATCAGCTCCGGATAGTTGAAGTCGTCACCCGTGAACATCACCACGCCTTCAGGCAGGCGGTCTCGCAGCAGCACCTCCTTGCCGGCGTCGAGCAGTGATATCTTTATGCCTTCGACCTTGTCGGCGTGCCGCTCTATGATGGCGACCACGGTGTCCAAGGCGGTATCGAAATCGTTGCTGCCCCAATAGCCCTTGAGCGCCGGATCGAACATGTCGCCCAGCCAGTGCAGGATCACCTTGCCGGAGGCTTGGCTGAGGATCCGGTCGTAGACGCGGGCATAGTCGTCCGGGCCTTTGGCCGCGGCCGCCAGCGCGCGGCTTGCCATCATGATCGCCTTGCCGCCCTCGCCTTCGATGAAGGCGAACTGCTCCTCATAGGCTCGGATCACATCGTCGAGCGTCCTTGCCGCGGCCGGCGTCAGGTGGTCGGTGCCGGCGCCGGAGGCGAGATCGGCGCCTTTCACCGTGCGCGCCTCGGCGATCGAGCGCCGGATCAGTTCTTTCGCGCTCGCCCAGTCGAACCCCATGCCGCGCTGCGAGGTGTCCATCGCCTCGGCGATGCGGAAGCCGAGCCGCCACAGATGATGACGGAATGCCATGGTCTTGTCCCAGTCGACCGCCGGCCGCGACCAGGGATCGGTCATGGCGAAGGGGTTGGCGACGACATGGGCGGCGGCATAGGCGAGGCGCGGGAAATCCGCGCCGATGTTGGGCTGCGCCGGTTGGCCGACCAGCCGGTAGCCGACACGATCGCCATTCTTCGCAGGCAGGATGATGTCCATCGAAATCTCCCTTTGTGGCAGCCTATAGATGGAACGTTCCAATAAATCAAGAACCTTTATGATCCCTGCGACTGAAGCGATCCAACGCAGCGCTGCGGCCCTAAACACCATACATTTTCTGGCCATCGATCAATTTTTCGAAATCGACATGATTCCCAGTTGACTCCGGTTTGACGCAATGTTTAGAACGTTCCAATAAATTTTAGCGCCGGACGCGGAGGAAGCACGGATATGGCCAGCCGGGCCAAGGCGACGATTCTGGACATCGCCCGCGAGGCCGGCGTGTCCAAATCGACGGTATCGCTCGTGCTGCAAGGCAGCGGGCTGATCCGGCCTGAGACCGCGGTCAAGGTCCGCAAGGCGATCGAGGATGTCGGCTATGTCTACAACCGCGGCGCCGCCAACCTGCGCAAGGCGCATTCCAACGTCATCGGCATGGTGATCAACGATCTCACCAACCCCTTCTTCGCCGAGCTGGCGGTTGGCATGGAGCGCGTCTTTCAGGCCGCAGGCATCGTGCCCTTCATCGCCAACACCGCGGAAAATCCGGTCCGCCAGGAAGAAGTGCTGAAGTCGCTGCTGGAACAGGGCGTCGCCGGTCTGATCGTCTCGCCGGCGCGCGGCACCACGCCCGGCGCCTTCCGCCGCATCGAGGCTGCCGGCGTGCCGGTCGTCTTCGCCATGCGCCGCCTGCCCGAGAGCCGCATCCCGGCAATCGCGCCCGACAACCATCGCGGCGCCTATCTCGCCACCCAGCATCTGATCGGCAAAGGCCACCGCCGGCTGGCTTTCTTCGGCGGTTCGTCCGACCTCGTTGTCTATCACGACAGGCTTGGCGGCTTCATCGAGGCCTGCGAGGCGCTTGGCATCCCGGCCGCCAACCGAACGATCGTCGAAGGCGAGACCAGCCGCAGAGGCGGCATGGCCTGCCTGGAGACCGCGCTTGCGGCAGCCGAGCCGCCGACAGCCGCGCTTTGCTTCAACGACGCCGTCGCTTTCGGCGTCATGCTCGCGCTGCGCAAGCGCGGCCTGGAGGCCGGGGCCGACTTCGCCGTGGTCGGTTTCGACGACGTGGCCGAAGCCGAGCACTACATGCCGGCGCTGACCAGCGTCGCCGTCGACACCCCAGGCCTCGGCGAGCGCGCCGCGCACGTCATGCTGAAGATGATCCAGTCGCGCACGACGCGCGCCGAGGACCATATCGGCGCGGTCAGCCTCGTCGTCAGGGAAAGCTGCGGCCCGAGCCGCAGCGCGCACGGCACTGGAATGGGAGACGCGGCATGAGCGTGAGATGGGGCCTGATCGGCGCGAGCACAATCGCCAGGCAGTTCATGATCAACGCCATTCGCGCGCAGGCCGACGGCGAGGTTGCCGCCGTGATGAGCTCCAGCGCAGAGCGGGCTCAAGGCTACGCCAAGGAAAACGGCATTCCTAAAGCCGTCTCGACGCTCGATGCGCTGCTTGGCTCGGACATTGATGCCGTCTACATCTCGACCACCAATGAGCTGCATCTCGAACAGGGGCTGGCCGCCATCAAGGCCGGCAAGCATGTGCTCTGCGAAAAGCCGCTGGCGCTGACCAGCGCCGATGCGCGCAAGATGGTGGCGGTGGCCAGGAAAGCCGGCATCGTGTTCGGCACCAACCATCATCTGCGCAATGCCGGCGCGCACCGCGCGATGCGCGAGGCAATCGCAACCGGCCGTATCGGCAAACCGATCGCCGCGCGTGTCTTCCATTCCGTCTATCTGCCTGAAAGCCTGCAGGGCTGGCGCATCACCAGGCCTGAAGCCGGGGGCGGCGTGGTGCTCGACATCACGGTGCATGATGCAGACACGCTGCGCTTCGTGCTCGGCGACGATCCGGTCGAGATCTCGGCCTTCACACAGTCGGCCGGCATGGCCGGCGGCGGGCTGGAGGACGGCGCGATGTGCATCTGGCGCTTCAAGTCCGGCGTCATTGCGCAATCGCATGAAGGCTTCACGACCAAGTTCGCCGGCATCGGTTTCGAAGTGCATGGGTCGGAGGGCTCGCTGATCGCCACCGATGTGATGACGCAGAAGCCGGTCGGCTCGGTGCTGCTGCGCACTGCAAATGGCGAGGAAGAGCTGAACTTCGATCGCGAGGACCTCTACACCCGCTCGCTGCGCCAGTTCCATGCCGCGATCCGCGGCGAAGGCCAGCCTTCGGCCACCGGCGAGGACGGCATTTGGTCGCTGGCATCCGCCGAAGCAGCACTGCAATCATCGAAGACCGGCAAGGCCGTGATCATCGATCCGCAACTCGGGAGCCTCGCGTGAGCAAGCTCGTCACGGCAGCGCATGCCGCCAGCCTGATCAAGGACGGCATGGTTGTCTCGGTGTCGTCCTCGAGCGGCCTCGGCTGCCCCGACGCCGTGCTCGCCGCGATCGGCGAGCGCTTCGATGCGGAAGGGCATCCGAGAGCGATCACCACGCTGCACCCGATCGCCGCCGGCGACATGTACGGCATCAAGGGCATCGACCATCTCGCCAAGCCTGGCCTGCTCAAACGCACGCTCTGCGGCTCGTATCCGTCAGGCCCCTCCTCCGCCGAGCCGCCGCGGATCTGGCAGATGATCGGCGACAACTCGGTCGCGGCTTACAACGTGCCCTCCGGCATCCTCTTCGACATGCATCGCGAGGCGGCCGCCAAGCGTCCCGGCGTGCTGACCAAGGTCGGCCTCGACACTTTCGCCGACCCTCGCCACCAGGGCTGCGCCATGAACGCCGCCGCCAGCGAGCCGATCGTCTCGGTGCAGCAGTTCGACGGCGAGGAGTGGCTCTATTTCCGCGCCATCGTCCCCAACGTCTCGATCATCCGCGCCACCTCCGCCGACGAGCGCGGCAACCTCACCTACGAGCATGAGGGCGCCTATCTCGGCGGTCTCGAACAGGCATTGGCTGCCCGCAACAATGGCGGCATCGTCATTGCGCAGGTTAAGCGCATCGTCGAGAACGGCACCCTCAAGCCGCACGATGTGCGCGTGCCCGGCGTCTTGGTCGACCATATTGTGGTCGCGCCCGATCAGCTGCAGACGACGCAGACGGCTTACGACCCGGCGATCTCGGGCGAGATCTTCCGGCCGCTCTCCACCTTCCGCACCCCGGAGATGAACATCCAGAAGGTGATCGCGCGCCGCGTCGCCATGGAGTTGCGCGACGGCATGGCCGTCAATATCGGCTTCAGCATCTCCGCCAACGTGCCGCGCATTCTTCTCGAGGAAGGCCAGCACGGCAAGGTCACGTGGGTGATCGAGCAGGGCGCGGTCGGCGGCGTGCCGCTGCTCGACTTCAAGTTCGGCTGCGCCTCGAATGCCGAGGCGATCATGCCCTCGCCGCACCAGTTCATCTATTTCCAGGCCGGCGGCTTTGACGCCTCGCTCCTGTCCTTCCTGCAGATCGACCGCCACGGCTCGGTCAACGTGTCGAAGCTTTCGGCGAGACCGCATGTGACGGCCGGCGCCGGCGGCTTCGTCGATATCACCGCGCGGGCGAAGAAGATCGTCTTCTCCGGCTTCTTCAATGCTGGCGCCAAGCTTTCGCTGGCGAACGGCACCCTCCGCATCGACCAGGAAGGCAAGGTGAAAAAGATCGTCGAGGAGGTCGAGCATATCTCCTTCTCCGGCAAGCGCGCGGTCGCGCAAGGCCAGGACATCACCTATGTCACCGAACGCTGTGTGATGAAGCTGACCCAGGCCGGGCTGATGGTGACCGAGCTGGCGCCCGGCATCGATCTCGAACGCGATGTGCTGGCGCAGGCCGACACTCCGCTCGCCGTCGCAAACGACCTCAAGATCACGCCGGCGTCGCTCTATCAGGATCGGCCGATCGGCCTGTCGCTCAACGGCGGCGCTTCACTTGGAGGCGCGCATGGCTGAGCGCCTCGTCACCTTCGAGCAGGATGGCGCGATCGGTACCGTGACGCTCAGGCGGCCGGAAAAGTTCAACGCGCTCGACATTCCGATGCTGCGCGCGCTCGAAGCCGCGCTCGACAAGGCCGAGCTGGCCGAGGGTGTCCGTGTCGTGCTCATCAGCGGCGAAGGCAAGGGTTTTTGCGCCGGCGGCGACGTCGAGGCCTGGGCACAATTAAGCGCCGCCGATTTCCAGGTTCAATGGGTGCGCTACGGCCATCGTGTCTTCGACCGGCTGGCGCGGCTTCGGCAACCGACAATCGCCGTGCTGTCCGGCCATGCGCTGGGCGGCGGCTTGGAATTGGCCGCCGCCTGCGATTTTCGCGTCGCCGAAACCCAGATCAAGCTCGGCTTTCCCGAGACCTCGATCGGCGTCGTGCCCGGCTGGTCTGGTACGCAGCGCGCTGTGCGCCGCTTCGGTGCACAGATCGTGCGGCGCATGGCGCTTGGCGGCGAGATTTTTCTGGCGAACGAGGCGCTCGCCGTCGGCGTCGTCGACCGCGTCGTCGAAACCGGCAAGGCCTTGGATGAAGCAAAAGCCTGGGGAGAAAAGATCGCCGAGCGTGGTCCGCTCGCAACCGAGGCCGCCAAGCTGATGATCGGCATTGCCGAAGGCGAGGAAGACGCCGCCGCCACGGAAGCGCTGGCCAGCGGCTTCATTGCGCTCACCGGCGACCTCAAGGCCGGTGTCGGCGCCTTCAAGGCCAGGCACAAGCCGGACTTTTCGAGATCCTAGAGAAGATACGATGAACGCACCGCTTAACATTTCCATGCCGGTCGAAGCGTCTCAGGCGCCGAAGAGCTACAAGCTTCTGATCGACGGCAAACATGTCGATGCCCGGGACGGCCGCACGATCGAACGCAACAGTCCCGGCCACGGTTTTGCGGTTTCACGCTATGCGCAGGCGGGTGCTGCGGAAGTCGACGCTGCGGTGCAGGCAGCTCACAAGGCCTTCGAGGCCGGCGCATGGCCGCGCATGAAGGCGTCGGAACGCGCCGCGGTGCTGCTCAAAGCGGCCGATCTGATCGAGGGCCGACTGGAAGAGATTGCCAGGCTCGACGCGTTGGAATCCGGCAAGCCGATCGCGCAGGCGCGCGGCGAGATCGGCGGCGCCGTCGACATCTGGCGCTATGCCGCTTCGCTTGCTCGCACGCTCCATGGCGAGAGCTATGCCAATCTCGGCGATGACATGCTGGGCGTGGTGCTGCGCGAGCCGATCGGCGTCGTCTCGATCATCACGCCGTGGAATTTTCCCTTCCTGATCGTGAGCCAGAAACTGCCCTTCGCGCTCGCCGCCGGCTGCACTGCCGTGGTCAAGCCGAGCGAGATGACCTCGGCGTCGACCTTCGTGCTCGGCGATATCCTGCTGCAGGCCGGCCTGCCGACGGGTGTCGTCAACATCCTCGCTGGCCTGGGTAGCGATGTCGGCGCGCCAATGGTCAGCCATCCGCTGGTTGAGATGGTGTCCTTCACCGGCTCGACCCGCGTCGGCAAGATGACCATGGCGGCGGCGTCCAGTTCGCTGAAGAAGGTGTCGATGGAGCTCGGCGGCAAGAACGGCCAGATCGTCTTCCCCGACGCCGATCTCGAAGCAGCGGCGGATGCCGCAGTCTTCGGCGGCTTCTTCAACGCCGGCGAATGCTGCAATGCCGGCAGTCGGCTGATCGTGCATGAGGCGATCGCGGACGACTTTCTCGGCGCAGTCAAGGCGCTGGCCGAGAGGGTGAAAGTCGGCGATCCGCTTGACGACCGCACCAAGGTCGGCGCGATGATCTCGGCCGACCACATGGCAAAGGTAGCCGGCTATGTGACGGCGGCCAAGACCAGCGGCGGCAGCGTCTTCAGCGGCGGCGGACAGCTCGCCTCCAACGCCGGCCAGTATCTCGATCCGACCATTGTCCGCAACGTTACCGAGGACATGGAAATCGCGCGCGAGGAAGTCTTCGGGCCGGTGCTGTCCGTGCTCACTTTTGAAACGATTGAAAGGGCATTGCACATCGCCAACAACACGCCCTATGGTCTGTCTGCGGGAGTGTGGAGCGCCAGCATCGACACATGCATGTCGGTGGCGCGCGGTGTGCGTTCGGGGACGGTTTGGGTGAATACGTTCATGGAGGGTTATCCCGAACTGCCCTTCGGCGGCTACAAGCAATCCGGTCTCGGACGCGAACTCGGCAAACGCGCCGTCGAGGACTATACCGAGGAAAAGACAATCCAGTTTCATCGCGGCCAGCGCACCGGATGGTGGCTTGGCTGAGTTGGGAGACCCCGGCGGTCACCCCGCCGGTTATGTGAATGCAACAAGGGAGGTAGTAGATGTTGCGCAAACTGCTTATCGGAACGGCTCTTGCGACGAGCTTTGCGTTCTCGGCGCATGCCGCGGACGTCAAGGAAGTGCAGATGCTGCATTGGTGGACGTCGGGCGGCGAAGCGGCTGCTCTGAACGTGCTGAAGCAGGATCTGGCCAAGGAAGGCTATGCCTGGAAGGACGTGCCGGTGGCCGGCGGCGGCGGCGACGCCGCCATGACCGCTCTGAAGGCGATGGTCGCGGCCGGCAACTATCCGACTGCCTCGCAGATGCTGGGCTACACCGTGCTCGACTATGCCGCTGCTGGCGTCATGGGCGACCTCACCGAGACCGCCAAGAAGGAAGGCTGGGACAAGAGCGTTCCGGCCGCCCTGCAGAAGTTCTCCGTCTATGACGGCAAGTGGGTCGCGGCTCCGGTCAACGTCCACTCGGTCAACTGGCTGTGGATCAACAAGGCCGTGATGGACAAGATCGGCGGCACCGAGCCGAAGACCTTCGACGACTTCATCGCCCTGCTCGACAAGGCCAAGGCCGCTGGCGTCATCCCGCTGGCGCTTGGCGGCCAGAACTGGCAGGAAGCGACCATGTTCGACTCCGTCGTGCTGTCGACCGGCGGACCGGAATTCTACAAGAAGGCGATGAACGACCTCGATGAGGAGTCGCTCAAGTCCGACACGATGAAGAAGTCGTTCGACAACCTTGCCAAGCTCGTCACCTATGTCGACCCGAACTTCTCGGGCCGCGACTGGAACCTCGCCACCGCCATGGTCATCAAGGGCGATGCGCTGGTTCAGGTCATGGGCGACTGGGCCAAGGGCGAGTTCCACGCCGCCAACAAGACCCCGGGCACGGACTTCCTCTGCTACCGCTTCCCGGGCACCGACGGCTCGGTGATCTACAACTCCGACATGTTCGGCATGTTCAACGTTCCGGACGACCGCAAGGCCGCCCAGGTCGCTCTGGCCACCGCCACCCTGTCGAAGAGCTTCCAGTCGGCTTTCAACGTCGTGAAGGGCTCGGTCCCCGCCCGCACCGACGTGCCGGACACCGACTTCGATGCTTGCGGCAAGAAGGGCATCGCCGACCTTAAGGCGGCTAACGAAGGCGGCAAGCTGTTCGGCTCGTTGGCCCAGGGCTACGGCGCGCCCCCGGCTGTCGCCAACGCCTACAAGGACGTCATCTCGAAGTTCGTCCATGGCCAGATCAAGACCTCGGACGAAGCCGTGACCGAATTGGTCAAGGCGATCGACGACGCCAAGTAAGGCGTTTTGCTGGAGCAATTCCAGGAAAAGTGCATAGCGGTTTTCCGTTCGGAATTGCATAAACAAAACCACTCGAGTCTCCCCCGCTCCGGCGGGGGAGGTCTCCTGTCGAGACGATATACGGGATTGCTGCCTGGTGTGCGCCGCACGCTGGCTGGTCCCCAATAACCGGTACTGGATGAGCCGATGAGCACAGTCGCCGAAACCCAAATCAAGCTGACGCCGGAACATGACGCCCGTCCTGGCGCCTCCGTCCGCTCGCGATTGCAGGACCTGTTGCCGAAGATCGTCCTGGCGCCGAGCTTCGCGGCGACGATCGTCTTCGTCTATGGCTTCATCCTGTGGACGATCTATCTGTCGTTCACCAATTCCAAGACCTTCCCATCCTACGACATCACCGGCGCCCGCGCCTATCAGCGGCTGTGGCGCTGGACCTTCGAGAGCGACCCGCCGTCGAGCTGGTACACCTCGATCACCAACATGGGGATTTTCGGCTTCCTCTACATCCTGATCTGCCTGGCGCTCGGCCTCTTCCTGGCCATCCTGCTCGACCAGAAGATCCGCGGCGAAGGCATGCTGCGGCCGATCTATCTCTATCCGATGGCGCTCTCCTTCATCGTCACTGGCGTCGCCTGGAAGTGGTTCCTCGACCCCGGCCTCGGTCTCGAGCAGACCCTACACCAATGGGGCTGGACGAGCTTCCATTTCGACTGGATCAAGAACAAGGATTTCGTCATCTACACGGTGGTGATCGCCGGCGTCTGGCAGGCTTCCGGCTTCATCATGGCGATGTTTCTGGCCGGGCTTCGCGGCATCGACGGTGAGATCATGAAG
>NZ_RZSN01000300.1:877-3964 GCF_003997315.1 Mesorhizobium sp. M1A.F.Ca.IN.020.04.1.1 | reverse complement strand
CCTTGGCCAGCGTGATGGCATCGTCGAGCGAATGGGCGACTTCGGTGCCCTCGGATCGCCAGTCTCTGGCTCGCGTCACCACGATGTTGAGCCTGCCGGGCAGGGGCCGGCCGATGCCCTCATAGGTCTTGCGGCCCATGATGATCGGCTTGCCCATCGTGTCGGCCTTGAAGCGTTTCAGGTCGCTGGAAAGCCGCCACGGCAGCCCGCCTTCGCGTCCGATCACGCCGTTCTCGGCAATGGCGACGTAGATCGCGATGTCCATCAGCCGCCGTTCCCACTATTGTCCGACGGCTCAAGCAGCAAGATGCCGATATCGTGCTCCGGATAAAAATCCTTGGCCGTCATCTCGAACGTCGTCGGACCGACCTTGCGGACATTGTCGCCACAGAAGGAGACCAGATTCTTTGGGCTGCCCTTGTCGATGGTGAGCTTGAAATTGCCGATACTGCCGGACGCCCAGTTGCCGCCGGTGGTCAGGATATATGCGATGCGGCTCTCGAAATATTTGGGATAGCCGTCGGGATTTTCCTTCGCTGCCTTGCGCACAGCGTTCTCGAACCCGCCGTCCATGCAGTAGCGGGTCTTGTAAGTGTCGTACTGCCCCTGGAACTTGCCGTCGTAATAGAAGCTGACCGATGACGTGCCGCCGACGCTCGGCTTGTAGCGGTGCGAGACATGGACTTGCTTGTTGGCCGGGAAGGTGGAGCGCCACCAATAGGTCGAGCGCAATTGCCAGAACGGCGCGTAGGCAGTTTGCATGCCCGAACCGTTGTCGGCGGTGTCTTCGATGATGATGCCGCGATCTTCCCAATCCTCCGCGACGTCCTTGGGCAGCTTTGCCAGCGCCGCCTTGGCGGCGTCGCCGAACGGATAGAGCGGCACGTCGTGCGCCTGGAGTTCCGCGGTGATGTCGATGCCCAGCGCGAACGCCTTTTGTTCGAGCTGCGGGTTGGCGTCGACGCCGTCGATCGTCACCTCGAAGCCGAGGAAATTGTCGCTCTGCGCTTCCGGGATCGCCGGCATCTCGTTCGGGTCGCCTTCGATGTCCGGCATCGGGAAGGCGACGATCGCGCTGACGTCCTTGTCGGTATTGTTGCGGAAAACGTAGTCGACGGTCACTTTTTCCGGCGAGATGAAGAGATCCTCGCTTTCCATGGCAACCGCATCGCTGCGCGACAGGATCAGCCCGCCGGTGCCAAGCTCGGCAACGGAATCGTTGGCGAAGGCAGGTGCAACCGAGAATGCCAGCGCTGCGGTCAGGATAGTGCGTAACATGGCTCCCCTCTCGACGGCATGACCGGGATCATGCGGGTGCGCTTCCATCTAGAGCAATTCCAGGAGAAGTAGCTAGAGGCGTTCAACGTTTCTGCCAATCGGTGGAAGTTTTGCGTTCCCGCATGCCTGCCTGCCCCCGTCTGGACACCGGCCGCCCGATCGGGCAGGAGGACGCCTATGCGCAAGCTTCTCGTCATCGGCATCGGGGCCGGCAATCCCGACCACATGACCGTACAGGCCATCAACGGCCTGAACCGGGCCGACGTGCTGTTCGTTCCCGACAAAGGCGCCAGAAAGAACGACCTCGCGGAACTCCGCCGGCAGATCTGCGACCGCTTCGTCACAAACCCGAAGTCGCGCCGCGTCGAATTCGACGTCCCGGTTCGGGCCGAGCCGACATCGTCCTATCGCGTGACCGTCGACGACTGGCACGAGGCGATCGCCGAAATCTATGAAGGGCTGATCCGCGACGAGCTTGCCGAGGACGGCTGCGGCGCGTTCCTGATTTGGGGCGACCCCTCGCTCTACGACAGCGCGCTGCGCATACTGGAGCGCGTGCGCCTGAGGGGCAATGTCGGTTTCGAGCTCGAGGTCATTCCGGGCATCACCGCGATCCAGGCGCTTGCCGCCGTCCACGCGACCGCGCTCAACCGCATCGGCGATTCGATCCTGGTCACCACCGGCCGCCGGCTGACTGAGGAAGGCCTGCCCGCGAATGCCGGAAGCACCGTTGTCATGCTGGACGGCAAGTGCGCCTTCAACACACTGGTCGATCAAGATGTTTTCATTCAGTGGGGCGCTTATCTCGGCACGGCGGACGAGATCATCCTTTCCGGCCGCCTCGGCGATGTCGGCGCCGAAATCGAGAAGGTCCGAGAGGAAGCTCGGCGCAAAAAGGGCTGGATCATGGACACCTATTTGCTCCGCAAGCCCGGGGAGCCGGAGGAATAGGCCCCTTACAGGCCCAATCAACCGGCGTCGATCTCGGCCTGCAACGCCTGCATATGTACGGCCGCCGCTGAAGCCGCCGCGCGCTCGATCGCTCTGAAACGGCTGACGACGGCGAGACCCACGGCGGTCAATTGCGCGCCGCCGCCTTTTCGGCCGCCGGTCTGCGCCGCCACCAGCGGCTTGCCGAACACCCGGTTCATGTCCTCGACCAGGTCCCAGGCATGCTTGTAGGACATCTCCATGCCGCGCGCCGCGGCCGAAATCGAGCCGAAAGCGGCGATCTGCTCCAACAATTCGATCTTGCCCGGACCAATTCGTCCGTCAGGGTCGAGATTTATCCGCAGGCTCAGCGATGGCATCCCTTGTCCTCTGCGATCATGTCGAGATTACCCTCTCCGCCGCCACATCGCTATTCCAAACCAACATAGCGATATTGCCCTTTCGTCAACCATCGGCCTCCACCGGCAGCCCAGCACCTGTCGTCGCGCTGTCAAAGCTCACCGTCTTGATCACCGCGAAGACCTCGCGGCCGAGCGCGAGCCGAAGGCTCTGCTTCGACTGTTCGGTGACGCGCGCCAGCACCGTTGCTCCGTTGCAGTCGATGGCGATCTCCACCGTAGGCCCGACGCCCGGCCTGACCGCGGCGATTTTGCCCGGCAGTATGTTGAGCGCGCTAAGACCCGACGGCTGTTCGGTCGCGATCATGACATCGCGGGCGCGGATGCGGAGCCGCACCAGAGCTCCCGCCGGGCGTGAAACGCGCGGCACGCGGATCTCGCCGGCCGGCGAGCCGAGCACAGTCATGCCGAAAGCCTCGTCGTGACGCAAAACCCTGGTGTCGAGCACCGCGCCGCCCTC
>NZ_RZSN01000300.1:0-867 GCF_003997315.1 Mesorhizobium sp. M1A.F.Ca.IN.020.04.1.1 | reverse complement strand
CCGCGCTCCCCCGCCGGAAAGAGGTGGAGCCGCTGCATGATCGCCTCGGTCGGGCCGAAAGCCGCGATCTTGCCTTGGGACAGCACCGCCACGTCGGTCGCCAGCCGCGCCACCTCGGCGACGGAATGGCTGACATAGGCGATCGGGATCTTCGTCTCATCGCGCAGCCGCTCGATATAGGGCAGGATTTCGGCCTTTCGCGCCTCGTCGAGCGAGGCAAGCGGCTCGTCCATCAAAAGCAGTTTCGGGCTGGCAAGGAGCGCTCGGCCGATCGCCACGCGCTGCTTTTCACCACCCGACAATTTCGCCGGCCGCCGGTCGAGCAGGGGACCGATGCCAAGGAGTTCGACCACCGCATCCATACTGGCGTAGCGCTCGGCAACCGGCGTGAACCAGCGGCCATAGCGCAGATTGCCGGCGGCGCTCAAATGCGGGAAGAGCCGCGCATCCTGGAACACCATGCCGATCCGTCGCTTGTGCATCGGCACGAAGATGCCGGCGGCGGTGTCGACCAGCACGCGCCCGTCCACCGCGATCCGCCCTTTCCGCGGCCGGATCAGCCCGGCGATCACATTGATCAGCGTCGACTTGCCCGAGCCCGAAGGCCCGAACAGCGCCGTCAGCCGGCCGGCGCTTTCGAAACTCGCCTCGATGGCGAAATCGCCGAGACGATGACTGACGTCCACCGAGAGCGTCATTCGATGTCCATCCGCTGGCCGATCCGGCGCGCCAGAACCTCGGAGGCCACCAGCGCCACCATCGAGATGACGATCGAAATCAGCGTCAGGCGCAGCGCTCCGGGATCGCCGCCCGGCACCTGCGTGAAGGTGTAGATCGCCGAGGGCAGCGTCTGCGTCTCGTTGGGGA
>NZ_RZSN01000299.1:0-4070 GCF_003997315.1 Mesorhizobium sp. M1A.F.Ca.IN.020.04.1.1 | reverse complement strand
CGATGGCGCCGGGCGCCGCGGCAAGGATTGCCGCGCGGATGGTTTCGGGGATTTCCGTGCGCGGATTATCGTCGGTGACGATGACGACATCGGCGAGCCGGGTCGCGATCTCGCCCATGATCGGCCGCTTGCCGCGATCGCGGTCGCCGCCGCAGCCGAAGACGACAACGACCCGGCCCGTGGTGAACGGACGAACCGAGGTCAGGACATTTTCCAACGCGTCGGGCTTGTGCGCGTAGTCGACATAGACCGGAGCGCCGGCGGCCGTCGTGCCCACAAGGTCGAGGCGGCCCGGCGCACCTTTGAGTTTCTCCAATGCGGCCAATGCCTTATCAACGGATGTTCCAGTCGAGATGGCGAGGCCGGCCGAAACCAGGGCGTTGGCGATCTGGAAATCACCTGCCAACGGCAGGTCGATCTCGTGAAGCACACCATCGGCCTCCACCTCGGCACGCTGGCGCCGCCGCTCATGCTCGACGCGCTTCAGCGTCAGGAATTCGCCGTGGCGCCCGACGGTCAGAACATTGAGGCCCGCTGCCCGCGCGGCATGAACCGTCGGCTGCGACCAGGGATCGTCGGCGAAGATCACGGCCGGCGCCCCCTTCGGCAGCAGCGTGTCGAACAGACGCAGCTTGGCACGATGATAATCCTCGACCGTCGGATGGTAATCCATGTGGTCGCGGCCGAGATTGGTAAAGCCGCCGGCGGCCAGTTTGACGCCGTCGAGCCGACGCTGGTCGAGACCATGGCTGGAAGCCTCCATCGAGGCGTGCGTTACCCCTGCCTCCGCCAGTTCCTTGAGCAACTCGTGCAGCGCGACCGGATCGGGCGTAGTCAATGAGCCATATTCGTTGCGGCCCGGCGCCACCACGCCGGTCGTGCCGATCGAAGCGGCGGCAAAACCTGCCTGCTCCCAGATCTGGCGGGTGAACGCGGCAACCGATGTCTTGCCGCTGGTCCCGGTTACGGCGACCATCGTCCGAGGCTGCTTGCCGAAGAAGCGCGCCGCGCTCAGCGCCAATGCCAGACGGGGATCATCGACGGCAAGAACCGGGATCGACAGACCGGAGATTGTATTGCCTTTGGCCGCCACGATTGCGGCAGCGCCGCGGCCGGCGGCATCGGCGGCATAGGTCGAGCCATCAGCCTTGCTGCCGGCGAGCGCGAAAAAAACGACGCCCGGTCTTACCTGGCGGGAATCGGAGGAGAGACCGG
Organism: Mesorhizobium sp. M1A.F.Ca.IN.020.04.1.1; assembly: GCF_003997315.1. NCBI lineage: Bacteria > Pseudomonadati > Pseudomonadota > Alphaproteobacteria > Hyphomicrobiales > Phyllobacteriaceae > Mesorhizobium > Mesorhizobium sp. M1A.F.Ca.IN.020.04.1.1. The sequence continues at coordinate 2,855 of NZ_RZSN01000299.1, read as the reverse complement.
TAACCTCCAGATCGGGGGAAGCTGTTCCCTCGACAGGCAGGATACCGGCTAGATTTTTCAGATACATTGAGTCCCGTTCACCGCAACAAAATAGCGCGCAGTTGCCGGCGCGCCCCAAGAATCACTGATAGGAAACCAGCGTTGCACCATTTTCATGGCTGAAATCTGGCTTCACGCCAAGCATCGAAGCCGCACGCCTGATGATGTTGCCTGCCATGATGCCGGCATTCGAGGCGGCGGTGGCGCCCATGCCGGGCTTTTCCGGCTTCGGCTCATCGGCGATGGTCAGCACGATATATTGCGGATCGTCCATCGGAAAGGCGGCGACGAAGGCGTTGAAATTCTTCTCTTTCGAATAACGGCCGTTGACGACCTTTTCCGCCGTGCCCGTCTTGCCGCCGACGCGGTAACCCGGAACCCTGGCGCTCTTGCCCGAGCCTTTCTCGGCGTTGAGTGCGTAGAGATAGCGCATCCCTTCCACGGTCGTGTCCTTGACCACCCTTTTGGCCACCTCCATCGCCTGCTCGGCCGTGCGCGGCAGAAAAGTCGGCTCGATCAAATAGCCACTCATCAATGCGGCGCAGCCGACGGCAGTCTGCAGGGGCGTTGTCGAGACGCCATGGCCGAAGGCGATGGTGATCGAATTGACCTGCTTCCATACTTTCGGTTCGGTCGGGCGCGCCACTTCCGGCAATTCCGTCTGCATCTTTTCGAGCACGCCTAGCCGATGCAGGAACTCGCGATGCCCTTCGATGCCGACAGCCTCGGCTTCTTTGGCCGAGCCGATGTTGGACGAATAGATGAACACTTCGGGCACCGAAAGCACACGGCCTTTGCTGTGGAAGTCATGGATGGTCTGGCGGCCGATCCTGATCGGGCGCGACGCATCGAAGCGACTCTCCAGCGTCACCTTGCCGGAATCGAGCGCCATGCCGGTGGTGAAGCTCTTGAAGGTCGAGCCCATCTCGTAGAGCCCGGCCGACATACGGTTCAGCCGGTCCTTTTCCTGAGCATTGTAGGGATTGTTGGGGTCAAAATCCGGCACCGAGGCCATGGCCAGGACTTCGCCGGTCTTGATATTGAGGACCACCGCGCCGGCCGCGATCGCGTGGAACCGTTCCATGCCGGTCGCCACCTCGTCGCGCACCACATGCTGGACGCGCAGGTCTATCGACAGCTTCACCGGCTTCAGATCCCTGGCCACCGCCAGTCCTGACGCCTGCAGATCGGTCAGGCCCTGGTCATCGATGTACTTCTCCATACCGGAGATGCCCTGATTGTCGATGTTGGTGAGCCCGACAATGTAGGATGACGTTTCGCCGCTCGGATAGAAGCGGCGCTTTTCGGTGCGGAAACCGAGACCCGGGATGCCGAGCGCCATGATGTCCGCCTGCTGCTTCGGCGTCAGCTGCCGCTGCAGCCAGACGAAGCCGGCGCCGCTCTTCAGCTTGTGATAAGTCTGCTCGTAGTCAATCTCGGGAAGCACGGTCGAGAGCTTCTCGATCGCCTCGTCGGCGTCGACGATACGGCGCGGCTCGGCGAACAGCGACGCCGTCTTGATGTCGGTCGCCAGCACCTCGCCGTTGCGGTCGACGATGTCCGGCCGCGATGCAGTGACGCGGCTCTGCGGACCACCCGAATTGTCCGGATTCTGCAGGCCGAGATAGACCAGTCGGCCGGCAATCGTCGAATAGATGGTGAAGAACACCGCCATCGTCATGACGATGCGGGTCTTGGCCTTGCCGCCGGTTGCCTTGCGGGCGGCGTCGACGACGATCGAGCCGTCCTCAGCTGCCTTGCTTCGGCGCTTCAGCAGGTTGCCGATCCCTGGAAGCCTGCTGATCATTGCACGGTGCTCCCGGTCACCACCGGATCCTTGCCGTCCGACGGCCCTTTGCCCGAATTGTCGGCCATGCCGCCGAGCGGCTGCGACGACAGGTCCTCGATATTGAGCGGCTTCATCGGCACGTCGTCGAGCCCGCCGATTTGGTGGGCGTTGAGCGGCTCGAGCCCGAGCTGCGACTTGTAGATTTCGGCAAGCTTCTGCAGCCGCGCAGGCTGGGTGAGCAGGCTCCAGTCCGCCTTGAGAAGATCGATTGTGTCTTCCTCGTAGCGGATCTGCGCCTGCAGCTTCTGCACCGCCGCCAGCTGGTCCTCGGCCTCGCGCTTGGTCTTGTAGGTCAATGCCGCCGCCGAGACCATTACGGCGATCAGGACTATATCGCTGGTGCGAAACACGTGCTTACCTCTCCCCCGGCCGCTCGACGGCGGGAAGCTTTGGAAGGCCGAAAATCGAAAAGTCGCCGGCGCGCGCAGGCGCGCCGGTGCGGATTGCCGCGCGCAGCCTCGCCGAGCGCGCCCGCGGATTGCCGGCGATCTCGGCCTCTCCCGGCGTCACCCCGCCGCCGGATTTGCGGAAGGTCGCCAGCCGCGCCGGCGCGTCCGGCATATGACGCGATCCGCTGGCCGCGTCGGCGCGATCGGCGATGAAGCGTTTGACGATGCGATCCTCCAGCGAATGAAAGGTCACGACGGCGAGCCTGCCGCCCGGCTTCAGCACCCGCTCGGCGGCGAACAGCGCGCTCGCCAACTCGCCGAGCTCGTCATTGACGAAGATGCGCAGCGCCTGGAAGACGCGGGTGGCGGGATGGATCTTGTCCTTCGGCGCGCGGCCGACATGGGTGGCGATGGCGTCGGCAAGATCGAGCGTGCGCTCGAAGGGCCGCTTCTCGCGCCGGGCCTCGATCATGCGGGCGATGCGGCCGGCATGCCGCTCTTCGCCGAGAAAGCCGAAGATGCGGGCAAGGTCGCCCGCCTTGAAGGTGTTCACGACGTCGGCGGCGCTCAGGCCAGCC
>NZ_RZSN01000298.1:0-4094 GCF_003997315.1 Mesorhizobium sp. M1A.F.Ca.IN.020.04.1.1 | reverse complement strand
CCGCGCCGAGATCGAGGATATCAGGGGGGTCGAGACCTCGAAGGGCACGCTGGACACGCTGCTGGAGACGGAGTGGGTCAGGATGCGCGGCCGCCGCCTGCTCGAACGGATTGAGCTGCTTGCGGATTTCGTTCATCGGGCTGAGCCCACGAAGGCTGTCGACCGAGTCCTTGACATCGTCAAGCTCGGCTTCCTTCAGGGCATCGTTGAACTGCTTCTGGAAGTCGCCCGCCATGGCGCGCAATTTGGCCGCGGTGCGGCCAAACGTGCGCAGCATGTTGGGCAAATCCTTCGGCCCGACGACCACGATCATGACGACCGCGATCACCAGCAGCTCGCTCCAGCCGACTTCGAACATGGCAATCTATTCCAACGAGAGCCTGTCGCCCAAAAACACGAAAGGGTTCTGGGACAACGACGTGCTCAAAGCAACAACCGGACTCAGCTCTTGCTGACCTTTTCCTTGCCCGGCGATACGGTCTCGTCGGCGCGGTGCTCGACGGTCCGCTTGTCGTCGGTATCGTCCTCAGCCATGCCCTTCTTGAAGCTCTTGATGCCCTTGGCCATGTCGCCCATCAGCTCCGGCAGCTTGCCGCGGCCGAACAGGAGCAGCACGATGACCAGAACGATCAGCCAGTGCCATATCGATAGTGAACCCATAACAATCTCTCTCGAATGTTTTCCCTCGGCGATGATCTATGCGTTTTCGCTCGGGGATTCAAACACAACCGCAATGAAGTTGGTAAAATGGCTAGCGGATGTCACGCACTTTCGGCGTGAGCGCCTTGCTACGAATCCGCGCAGCCCCTGCTAATAAACCATTCGTATCGGTTTCGCACTCACTCTTCGGTGACGCGCGGCGTGAGCAATCCGAGCTCCTCGAGGTCGATATCGGTCAGCGCATCCTCGTCCTCGGCCAGCGCGTCCGGATCGGCCGGCGGCACAGGCATCGAGAAATTGGACGGCATGCGCGTCGAAAGCAATCCGGCGCCCTTCAGCTCTTCCATGCCGGGCAGGTCGCGGATCTCCTCCAGCGCGAAGTGATCGAGGAAAGCGTCGGTCGTGCCGTAGGTCACGGGACGGCCGGGCGTGCGGCGGCGGCCGCGCATCCTGACCCACTCCGTCTCCAGCAGCGTGTCCAGCGTGCCCTTCGAGGTCTCGACCCCCCTGATATCCTCGATCTCGGCGCGGGTGACCGGCTGATGATAGGCGATGATCGCCAGCACTTCGAGCGCCGCGCGGGAGAGCTTTCTCTGCTGGACCGAGTCCCGGCTCATCAGGAAAGCCAGATCGCCGGCGGTGCGGAACGCCCAGGCTTCTCCGACCCGCACCAGGTTGACCCCGCGCTTGGCGTAGATTTCCTGCAGATCGGCCATTGCCGCCGCGATGTTCACGCCCTCGGGCAAACGCGCCGCCAGTTGCCTTTCGCTAACCGGCTCGGCACTGGCGAAGATGATCGCCTCGGCCATGCGGACGGCTTCCGACAATTGCAGCCGCTCGGCGGGGTTCTCGATAGAACCCTGTTCGGCCATCTCGTCTTCCGGTTCGTCCTCGACCTTGAACGGGATGACCGAAGCGTTGGCGCGTTCACTCATGATGCCACCTCGACTGCCTTGACCCCTTGTGCACGGCCGCGCAGATAGATCGGCGCGAAGACCTGATCCTGCCGCACTTCCAGCCTGCCCTCGCGCACCATTTCGAGTGTCGCGGCGAACGAACTGGCGACTGCCGTGCGCCTTTCTTCCGGCGCAGCCAGATACTGGATCAGGAAGCTGTCGAGCGCCGTCCAGTCGCCAATTGTTCCGACCAGCCGTGCCAGCACGTCGCGTGCGTCCTTCAGCGACCATACGGCGCGCCTGGCGATCGTCACGTTGCTGATCGCCTGCCGCTGGCGCTGCTGCGCATAGGCGGTCAGCAGATCGTAGAGCGAGGCCGAATAGGCATTGCGCTTCTCGACGATCACCATTTCCGGCATGCCGCGCACGAAGACGTCGCGGCCGAGCCGGTTGCGGTTGACCAGCCGCGCAGCGGCATCACGCATCGCCTCCAGCCGCTTCAGCCGGAATTGCAGCACCGCCGCCAGTTCCTCGCCGCTCTCGCCCTCTTCGCCCGGCTGTTTCGGGATCAACAGCTTCGACTTGAGGAAGGCAAGCCATGCCGCCATGACCAGATAGTCGGCCGCGAGCTCCAATCTCAGCGCCCTCACCTTCTCGATGAAAGCCAGATATTGCTCGGCAAGCGCCAGGATCGAGATGCGGGCGAGATCGACCTTCTGGTTGCGCGCCAGATGCAGCAGAAGATCGAGCGGGCCCTCGAAGCCGGCGACATCGACCACCAGCGACGGATCGCCGGTCAGACGTGACTCGTCGTTCTCGGCCCACAGACGGTCCATCGGTGCGGCCTTCGCCGCCTTGCTGTCCAATGTTTCCGCCACTTGCCTCTCTTACCCTTCGGTTCAGGCCACCGCGTCGAAATAGGTGGCGAATTCCGCGCGTATGGTGCTTTCGTCCGCGACGTCGCGGTCCTTTATATAGGCCAGCGCCCGCTCCGCTCTCGCCAAGGACTTGCCTTCGAGTACCGTCGTACGCGACGCGATCCCCGCCATTTCCTCGAAAACGCCGTTGCAGTGAAGGACGAGATCGCAGCCCGCCGCAAGGATCGCGGCCGCCTTTGTCGGGAAATCCCCAGAAAGTGCCTTCATCGAGGTGTCGTCGCTCATCAGGAGCCCGTCGAAGCCGATCTCGCCACGGATCACCTCGTTGACGACCTTGGCCGAGGTCGTCGCCGGATTGTCCGGGTCGATCGCGCTGTAGACGACATGTGCCGTCATCGCCATCGGCAGGTGGTTGAGCGCCTTGAACGGGGCGAAATCATGTTGCCGCAACTCGGCGAGGGGCGTGTCGACCGTCGGCAGCGCGAAATGCGTATCGGCAAAGGCGCGGCCGTGGCCGGGAATATGCTTCATGACCGGCAGGACGCCACCCGACATCAGGCCCTCGGCCGAAGCCCGGCCAAGCTCGATCACGGCATTTGGTTCCATACCATAGGCGCGCGCGCCGATGACATCGCTGGCGCCCGCAATGGGCACGTCGAGCACCGGCAGGCAGTCGGCGGTGATGCCGTGGCGCAGCAGATCGAAGGCGTGAAGCCGCGCGAGCAGCCACGCGGCACGGCGGCCGGCCTCGCGATCCTCGCGCCAAAGCGCGCCGAGCGCTCCGCCTGCAGGATAGTTCGGCGCCAGCGGCGGTCGCAGGCGCTGCACCCTGCCGCCCTCCTGGTCGATGAAGACCGGGGCATCCGGGCGTCCGACGCTCTCGCGCATCGAGGCGACCAGGTCGCGGATCTGCTCGGTCTCGCCGACATTGCGCGCGAACAGGATGAAGCCCCAAGGACGTTCGTCGCCGTAGAAGCGGATTTCATCTTCAGTGAGGGATTTCCCGGCGCAGCCGAGGATCATGGATTTTGATTCGGTCATGGATCGAAGCTTAGAGCAATTCCAGGAAAAGTGTGTAACGGTTTTGCGTCCGGAATTCCGTAAAAACAAGGAGTTATGCGGGTTCGGTGATTCTGCCGGCGCTGAACCGCTCTAAGGTTTTGCGAACCAAAGGGGAATCACCCCTGACCGGTGCCGCATGAATGACGACAGCCGTCCACAACGAAAAAGCCGGCGCGGCCTCGCGGCGACGCCGGCTCTGAACGGTGGTAAATGATCAGCGCGACACGAAGCAGGTGCCGCCGGCCGCCTTGTAGTTGGTGCACAGATTGATCGCGTCGTTGCGCGACTGGGCCGGGACCCGGACTCGGTAGAAAGTGCCCTTGCCGGCGATCTGCGCCTTGACGATGTTGGCTGTGCGTCCGGCGAGCACACTTCCGTAACGGCGCTGCAGGTCCTGGTAGGTGGACTGGGCGCTTTCAACCGTCGGCTGCGAAGCGATCTGCATCGACCACGAGCCGCCGCCTGCCGCCGCCGGATCGATGGAGGCGACCTGGTCGGGCTTGACCTCGCCGACGATATCGACCGGCTGATCGGACGGACGCGGCGGCGCCACCGGCACCTTCGCCGGCGTGTTGGCGGACTGGACCCTGGCTTCGGT